>DDPO01000115.1:0-7262 GCA_002342225.1 Bdellovibrionaceae bacterium UBA2466
ACTGATCCGACTACGGAGACTATAACGACCGTTCCCCAACTAAAAGCACCGTAGTTGTTCGGAGCAATCATTCCAAACAACATGGGACCTGAGAGAAATGTGTTGGTTCTAGAGAACATTAAAGCTCTCTTCGCCAAAGCTGGCATTTCAGGAGGTGTTTGACCGGCTTTCATCCATGTAATGATTTGCTTTTGAGCAGGCCAAATCACAAACCAAACGTTGAACCACATGATCGTTCCTAAAAGCATTCCGAACATGATCCATTGTGCGCGACCAGTGACGTTTCCAGCTTCATCTTTGAAAAGGCCTGTGGATTCACCGACGATGCCGTATTTAATGAGGAACAAAACTAATCCAATTACAAAAGTAACCATCGCCCCCCAACGGAACCACCAAAGGGCTCTTGATAGAAGAATGGGATTTACTTTGGGTTTGATCTCTTTTTCCAAGACTGCTTGGAAGGGAACATTCACGAAATTGAAAAAGTAAAGGTGCCCGATCCAAACGATACCCGCCAAGATGTGAATCCATCGCAGAAGAAGTAAAAGATTTGAGTTTAAATCTGTAAGAGCCATCGCATATCCTCCAAGTTAGAAACAAACAAAATTTTTAAGTCGATATTTCAACATGGAAATGCTCATCGGGCTAGTCGTTTTTTTTCTTTTGCTATATGAAAGATGACTGCAACCTCAGCAAATCGGCTGTCAGGACTTTGGTCAGCTTAAAATGCTTGAATTCAGATACTTAAGCCTTTTTAGTTTGGGCTCTGTAACACTGACACATTTGTTTAAAAAGTGAGCAACGAAATTTCAAGCCTACCAAGGGGCTATTCAGTTTGTCTTCACCCGTTGGCAGGAACTCTGCAGTATACGCTTGTAAGGGGATTTAAGGATTTATGTATACGGGGGTAAAAAAATTAAGGGCCGCTTTCATCATCGGGGCTCTTTCATTCTCTCTTTACTCCCCCGTTATTCACGCTGAAAATGGAAATATAGCGTTTGGTGCAGCTGCAATAATTGGGGCGGTAAGTGCTAATGTCGTTCCCGCTATTATGGCTGGAGCCAATGTAGATATCGCAAAGACCAACGCTGGGGTTGCTACCTATCTTGCTGATTTAAATGCAGCCACTCAAGTCGCAGGTATCAATGCCAGTGCTGAACAAGCAAAGCTCAACACTCTAACGACGCTGAGAATTGCATCGATAAAATCTCAGGCTGAATTGGCTCAAACCTATATGATGACGGCCTATAAAGCGTGGGATCGAAATTTAGGATTTCAAATGCAGCAACAACAGATGGCTTGGGATAACTACATAGCTAATCGTCGATTAGACTTTGAAGCTTGGCAAGCTCGGTTAAATAATGAATTACAGCTAGCCGAATTCAATCGTTCACTGGTTGAGAAGGGGCTTGCGGGCGGATTTACCTCCGTGAGCAGTTTAGCGTCTAGGGCTGTTCCTATTACGCCGGCTTCAATAGCCTCTGCACCGAGTTCTACGACTTCGGGTCTTGACAATGGTGCTCTACTCAGAGGGTTTCAAAGTAAAGCCACAGGTTATTCGAAAGCGTTCAGGGGTATTACCAGTCTAGCTGCGGGGTCAACTCCAACCCGTAAAAACAAATCTGAACTCGCTGAGTTTATGGAGTTCAACGCTTATAAAGGGCAGGCAAGAACTGCCTCAAAAACCAACAATTTTCCCCTTCACAGATCTAACGACCTAAGTTCTAGTCAGGGTGGAACTCATGAGGGAAGCTACCGAGCCCTACGATCTCGGTCTCAAGCGCAATAGGCCTCGTGTATTCTTAAAGGATATTTCTCCTCTTCGTTTCAAACATGAATCAGCCTAAATAGCAGAATTTAAATAACTAAAAGCCTCCCTCGCAAAGCACATCCCCCCACTGTCTAAGTATCGTTTAAGAGTTTTATAGATATTTCGGATAGTTATCTTTAGCGCTTTCTTAGTGGCCAATAGTTATTCAGCTCATCACAATCAAGACAACTAGAATCGGTCTTTAATTCAATAACTTAGATGACATTTGATTGCGAGATAGTTGGCTTCGACTGTGCACTTAGAGTGGGTAGAGAAATCATAGAACAAGGCTGTGTATAGTCTGTAGCTAGACACGGTAGGAGTGAAGTTAGCGCTTATGTTTTTAGTGCTGAACAATTTAAGAAAACGTAGATATCAAGGTTTTAGAACCTTTGTCTCCTCTCTCGTTTTGATTTGCTTCTCGGCACCTTCACCCGCAAGTGCCATCACGATGTCTAAGCTAAAAGGAAATACAGGCTTTCAAGCGATGGTAGTAGCCATTGCCAATTTAAATCAGGCCATGCAGCAGGCTACGATTAATCCGCAAGACAAAATTCATCGCCAAAGAGTGGCAGCCGCTTATTCAGCTATGCCCTTGGCAATCCAAGCATTGGCTCAAGAGTTTAAGAGCAACAAGTTACACGGCGCCGATTTTAAGTTTGTGCAGGGGATTCTCGGGGGGTTTGTCCAAAAGGATCTGACCTCGAAAGTAGAAGAGTTCATGAAGAACCCTTCTAGAAATAACATGCCTAATGTAGGTTCTGGGTTTCCGGAGGAAGCGATAAGGCAAGCCGAAAGAAGTTATATTACTGCCAATATCAGCGAGAGCGCAGTAGCCAATACGAAATTAAATCCAAGTTCTACGGCAAATTCAGCATTCAAAGGCCCATCTGATTTGGTCGATTTAAATAGCAAAGAAACTATTCTTCGTGAAAGCTCTTCTCAAAATTCAGTACGGGCTGCAGTTGGCTCTACTATCACAGCGGATATTAACCAATCCAGTATGAGTGATAGCAAAAAAAGGGATTCAGATGTCAGTGAAGTTAGAAAAAATGAAAGCTTCAAATCTGAAGTTTCAAAAGACATCCAAGATATCGAATCTTCTCTTGCTTCAAGTGTTGCAAGAGCTCCTGCTTCAGTCGATGAAGACAAAGAAAAAGAGGATAACAGTTTCTTTAAGTACAAAGAGAAAAAGAAAAAAGAAGCAGGTCGAAAAGAGCGAAAAGTTCGAAAAGGAAACGACAACAAGACAAGTTTCTATCAAGAAGGACACCAAAGAAAGTTTTTGTTAAATTATGCATGGGAAGTCTTTTTTCCACGAGCTGCTGCAGAGAGTCCACAACCACAGCAAGCACCCGATGAAAACTGTCAAGAATGTCAGGGGCAAGGTGGTGGCGGTGGCGGCGGCGGCGGCGGTGGTGGTGGTGGTGGTGGTTTTGGAGATGTTCTCTTCGGTTTAGCAGCTATGATTGCAGCAGCTTCTCCGATGGTAGCTGCAGCAGTGCAAGCTGATGCAGATAAGCAAATTGCACAAGTCAACGCCAATACCACGACCTATCTTGCTGAAGTGAATTCTCAAACTCAGTTAACAGCGATTCAGAAACAGACCGAAGTGGCCACAATGCAAGCAGAGGCCACGAAACAAATGGCAGAGAGAAAATATCAGAACGAAAATCAGCAACTTGCGATTCAACTTCAAGAGTTAAAAGCATCGAGAGAGCAACAAGCGAATTTAGAGCTTAATCGAAGATTCACCGAACAAAATAATTTTGAAAGAGAATTGGCCTTGAAAGAAGAGCAAGCTCGAAGAGCTATTGAACTTGAAGCCATAAAAGCACGAGCAGCTGAAGTTGAGAGAGGCCTAGGTTCGGGTCTTCAAAATGTCAGAGATAACGGAGAAAGATTAAGTGTGGCGCCTATTCAACCTGCTATTGGAGGGGCAATCGGCGGAGGGACCCCTATCGCTTTGAGAAATGGACAAATAGGAAATTCTAATAATACAGCAAACCGACAAAATGGATTGTTCCCAGCAAGCGTTGTGGCCCAAAATTCTGCTGGCAATGCGAGTTCCAATGTGACTTCTGCGCAAGGTGCCTCAGCTGGAGTTCCTAAGACGATATCGGCCAATGGAAATACCAGTTCAACAATCACTAGCTCGAAAAGCACCACCAATACAAGAGCTGCAAGAGCTCTATTATCGGTAATTACTCAACCTAGTTCGAAAGCTACTTTAGCTGCTAGAAATTTGGCTTCAGAGAAAATGTTTGTGAAAGCGCCCGCAAGAGGACTTGCCAAACTAGGGTTAGGCTCTACGAGAGGCCTTAAGCAAGTCATTGCTGTTGCTCAAAACGATATTTCACCGCAACCTAAGACTGAATTAGCTTACATGCGAGCCAATGTTCCGGAAGTCGTTAGAGACTCTCAATTACCAGTTCAAAGTGCCCATACCACAAGCTCCACGGCCAGAGCTGTTATTCACCGGGCTCGAGGTGTACGTGGCGGAACGGTAGATTACGACCGGGGACAGTAGAAAAGATTTTTGAAGAGGACGGTTTCTTAGGGGGAAACAAAAAGGTGCTGATCTCAACCTTAAAAGGTGAGCTCGACACCTTTTTTCTTTGAAGAGCACTGAGTTGGCCTCTTTTGCCGCTCCTAGCCACTCTGCTTCCCATAGTAAAATAATCCTTACCATCAATCCATTTGAATTCGAGAAAGCATAGGGAGTTCCCATGAAAAAATTGTTATCTTTATCTCTTTTCCTAATGGTCTCTGTGGCCGTTGCAGGTGATCTTTTGATCATTCGCGGCGGAAGGGAAATTAGGGGGCGATTTTTAGAGGAAAGCCCTACGCATCTTACGTTTTACACCGATTATGGAAAAAAGATCCAAGTGCACAAGAGCCGCATTTCAGTTTTGTTGCGGAATGGAGAGGTTCTTGCCGTGAATCCGGTTGTGGGAAACACTTTAGGAATAAAAACTGACAATGAAGTTGGTAAAAACCAGACTGCTTCAACAACCCCTCCCAAACTCGAGGAAAAAAATCGTACTTTTGAGCCCGTGACTCAAAATGGAAAAGGGGCTTCTGAGATTAGCACCAGAGAAACTGCAAGTGCTGTGACTTCTGAAAATATCCCGTCTGAAGAGGTCGGACTGAAAGTAGGCGCAACTTTGGGTATGACATCAAGTAATGCTTCGGCAGGTGTTTCGACTCAGAGTCGTACCGGTGCCGAGGGTGGGGTGGTTGCTGAGCTTCCGTTCCTAGGCAGAACTTCACTCCAACCTGAATTGCTATTGAGCCAGTCGGGCTATAAGAGTGATGGAACTGTTTACCGATACAGTTTTGTCAGAATCCCTGTTCTCATCAAATATCGTTATTCTATCGACGATTCTTTCAGTTTAGTTGGAATGGCAGGGCCCAGCTTAGGGTTTCGAAGTGAAGCAAAATCAGAACTGGCCGGAGTTTCTACTGACCTTAAAGCCACCACAAAGTCGACAATCTTGGGAGCTGACTTAGGACTGGGGGGAGAGTACTCTTTTTCTGCTGCATTGCGCGCTTTTTTAAATGTTCGTTACTCCATGCAAGTCAACAATCTGGATACGACTGTGGGAGCTACAACTGCTGTTAGACTTCGTCAGTGGAGCTTTCTCACTGGCTTTCTTTTTACTTTATAACCTGAAATTCTCGAAATCTTTCTGCGAGGAGGCGGTGATTCTTTAGCTGCGATGGAAGAATCTGCTATTGCCTTCTCAAAAGCTATTCTTTCTTCTTCTTCAATTTGTGCAATGGATTTAGGCGCTAAATACCCTGGAGGCGTTTCGTAGTTTGAAGCGATAGAGTCGTTCATAGCTAAACGATAGAGTAGATTCAAAATAACCAATAAAAAAATAGGCCATTTAAAATTCCCATTCATAAACGACTCTTCCTAATTGTGGCTCTCTCTCCACAATCTAGTAACAGCAAAGAGAGTGCCGAGATCTTTTGTGCCTTGCCGTCAATAAGTTCGACAATTTTTGACAGAAACTCTTAAAAAACAGCAGCGTTAATGCCACTTTTTGTCACTCGTCGATACCGCGTAGTGTTATACTACTTAAATGTGGAGAATTCTGAGGCAGCTTTTAGTCTTTGGTTGTTTCATTCTCTTGGTATTCCTAGTTTTTAGTTCAAGACCCACTTCGCTCTTCGAGCCCCCCCTGTTTAATCCGGCGCGGGGATTTGGGGTTGCGGTCCTGCTGTTTTTTGGTTTTAGGTATTTGATTGCGTTGCATTTGGCGGGTGTCTTTTGCAATTTCTACTTTCTAAATCACTCTCTGCTATTTTCATTGATCTTCGCAACAACCACAATAATCACAATCTCTCTTTTGATATTACTGACAAAAAGGTTTTGTAAGCAAAGAAATCCAGCTCTAAACCCTAGAGACTGGGCAATATTTTTAGGCCTCTTTATTCCTTTTACCTCGACACTGCGATTTCTTTTAGACAACATCATTCTTTTATCTATCGGCACTAAGCTCACCACAGTTTGGACCAAGAACTACATAGATTGGATGTTGGTTGACTTACTTGGAGTCATTTTGGTCTTTCCATTTTTTATGGAGCTTTTTGAGTTCTTACCCAAACAGAGGAAAATAAAAGAAATATCAAAAAACATTATTCCAGCGCTTGTTGGAAATATCATGGGAAGTTTTGTGTTCTTTAATCCTCACTTTGATAAAATTTTGTTGCCAGATTACCTCACTTTTTACATCGCTGTATTGGGCATGTTGGGGTTAGCTTATTTTGTTTCGCCGCTTCCGTTAACTCTATCCGTTCTTTTTCAAGGGTTCTGGGCTGCGTGGGGTAGAGATGGTGCGATACTGGCAAACCATGCAAGTCCATCTCAAAGCATTTGGGCCCTTCGTGTTTTTTTATTTGTTGTAGGTATTTTTTCTCCCATTTTATCGAATCTTTTTAGAGCCGGCTCTGAAGATAACTTTAAAAAGAGCTTTGACTTAGTGAATTCGGCTTTAGATCCGTCGAACACCGAGAACGAAATTATTCGTGTAGCTTCAAAGTCGGAGGCCGTAGGTGTTGCAGTATTTGATTTGAATCGTCGTTTATTACATTTAAATGAAAAATTTGCGGCAATCACAGGTGAGCCCGTGGAGAGTCAAATCGGTAAAACCAGTGAAGAACGCTTAGGTCCCAATGCTGGCCATGTAAAAAAAATATTTGATAAAGTTCACGAGACAGGTCGCCCGGTATGGAATTACCCTGTTAGCTTTCGGGCGTGGAAAGGAATTCATGAACATAACATCTTAGCCAATTACATGCCTGTTTTTTCGAAGCGGGGCACTGTGGTGGGAATCATTGTAGTGACTACTGATGTTCCTAAAAATCATAAATTAGGCCCATCGCTACAAAATGAAGAATTTGCTATCGCTTTGTCTCACGACGTGCAAGAGCCCTTAAGAAA
>DDPO01000115.1:7316-7808 GCA_002342225.1 Bdellovibrionaceae bacterium UBA2466
AGCGCAGTCAATGGTGAAAAGCTCAATTGATTTAGCTAGGCTTGGACATGACAATCTGTCATTAGCCCCCATTCATATGGAGGGGCTAGTCAACGAGGTGTTGGTTCAGTTTAAAAGTGAGCTCAGCCAGATTGGAGGAACGATGACAGTAAGCCCTCTGCCTCAAGTGATGGGAGACCGTTACCTCTTGGAAAGATTGATTCAAAATCTGGTAAGTAATGCTATTAAGTATCGAAGTGAAAAGCCCCTTGAAATTAACTTATGCTCAGAAAAAAATGGAAAACTCTACCAATTTTGTTTGTCCGATAACGGCATAGGCTTTCCTCCAAGTGAAAAAGAGAGAGTATTTGTTCCTTTTCAGCGGTTGCACACTGATCGAGAGATTTCGGGACATGGTGTGGGGCTTTCCAGCTCTCGAAAAATTATCTCTCTCCACGGCGGAAAAATGTGGGCTGAGTCTCAAGAGAACCATGGAGCCCAGTTTTATTTCAC
>DDPO01000115.1:7843-13107 GCA_002342225.1 Bdellovibrionaceae bacterium UBA2466
AAGAGGGCTGACCCTTTTTGTCCTTTTTTATAATCGTCGATAAAATTGATAAAAAGCCACGTTAATTCAGTGGTTTAAGAAAGTCTCTGTTGATTTTTTAAATCCACCGTCAAAATTGTTTTCATTTTTTTTGGGCCATTTTCCTACGAAGCTGGGTTGGAACAATCCCTGCATTTCCCTTCTGCATCTAGTTGTGTGTTGGCTGTTGCATGTTGTGTTCTTTTAGTTGTTTTGGAGAGGATAGATATGTTGAAGTTCAATTTGAAGAAGTATGCTGTTGTGACAGTGGTAGCCATGACAGTGGCCCAAAGCGGAGTTTTTTCGGCAGATGAGCATATTAAAGCTCCGACCGAAAATACAGACAAGCCAAAAACGGAATTTACCCCAGCAGTTCGACAAGAAAACTCATTTTCTAAGTATGACACCCTTAGAGAGCGATTAGAGCACTTGTCTAAAATTGCTCCCAAAGAGAAGAAAAATCCAGAGTTGTTGAAAATCGAGGGACAGCCCGATGTCGTTCGAATAACTCCTGCTCAAGCTCAATTTGCTGAAGGGGCCGAGATTTTAAAACGAGTGAAATGGTATCGAGAGCGAATGGCTGAGTCCTGCGAACAGTCGGACAATAGCTCGAAAATGCTTGGCCAGTTTATCGATGAGTGCCTTATCAATGGATTGGTTTTTGACACTGTGAAAGTAGATCAAGAACAAACCAATAAAGATCAAACCACTTTTGAACTCGATGCTCAAAAAATTCATGCCTGTAAAACCGAGCTCAATGCTTACTATGCTGCTAAAAAGAGTAAAGTCGGCGAGAGTGAATGGAAAAAATTTGCTATCGATCAAGAGATTAATGACAAGTTAACTAAGTTTTTTAATTGGTATGGCGCTTCTGCCGAGGGCATATCCAGTGGATCTAAAGAACAGGCTGCAAGCGAACCCTCTGATCTCATCAAAGAAGTGGGAAATATTTCTACAAAGAATCTTTGCTTGATTGAGGAAGTCAAAGCGGTATCTACCCCTTTACAAAAACCCAAATATGAACCCAAGAAAGAAGAGCCTAAAAAGCAAGCAGTGAATCAAGGACCAGGAGAACCTTCAAAGCAGTTTACTCCTCCTCAGGTTCAAAACCCAGCTCCTCAAGCTCCACAACCGCAACCTCCGGTTTATCAGCCTCCCCAACAACAACCTTATCAGGGGGGAAAATATGATCCCTCTGGATTGGGCAATGGAGGAAAATACGACCCGAGAGACAGAAGACGTTATGACTATGATAACTTCCGAGATTATGGAGACAAGGACTACGGTAGTGCGCCTATGTACATTCCTCAGATGAATCCGAAGGGAAATTACATTCCGCCTAGCAATAACTCTTTACCTCCTAGACAAGCACTTCCTCCTCCAGCAGCTGTCGGTGGACCAGCTCCAATTGCAGCAGCTCCGTTTCTAGGAAGAGGATTCAGCTTAGGACTTGGATTTAGCAATGCGTATGGTTACCCCTACGGAATGATGCCTTACGGTCCTCTTTACGGTGGATATGGTGGAGGGTTTTACCCAGGCTATGGTGGAGGATTTGGATATGGCGGTGGAGTGCCCATCGTTCCGATATCGTCATCCACTCCAATCACTTCGACTTGCGGAGGCCTTATCAGCGGCACCTGCGGAAGCTCGATTGGCCTTTGCGGAACAAGCCCAGTGATGGGTGGAATTATGACAAGTCCTATCAACAGTTGTGTGAACAACATGTTGTACAACCCCATTAACCAGATTCCGGGACGTGGAACATTGATTCGGTTCCCTGGAAATCCGAATATGTACAACCCAATATTTAATTACGGCGGGTTTGATCCTAATCGAATCTGGTTGCCAAGACTTCCTGAGACCAACCCAGGAAATCCATTGCAGACAATACCGCCTATCAATGGACCTTTTGCACCTCCGGTAACAACACCTAGTCCGACTATCCCAACACCGGTAGGCCCTATTTATAACCCAGGAACAAACCCAGTTCCAAATACCCCGATTCGAATCACTTTGCCTAGAACACCTTAAGGAAAAGTATATTTCGATTTGAGTGTAGGTCAGTTTGGGGCTAGAGTTTTTTTAAACTTTAGCCCTTTTTTATGACCGATAACAAAAAACTCGCAAGTCTTATCTTCGTTGCCTTATTTCTCTTGGCCGTCGGGCTGCTGACTTCCATTAGCGTGATGGCAGGCTTTCATGTCTTAATGATCCCCGCTATTCTCCTCTGTTTAAGAGGTTATTCTTGGAAGAGCTTTCCTAAAAGTGGCTGGGCTCTTTTGGGTTTTTCAGTTGTTTTGNNTTAGTCTTATCGGTAGTCTTTAATCAGCCGCTCATTGCGCGTCCTTTAAAAAACGCACTGAAAACTAAATACTTTCTTTTAGGGGCTTTATCGATCATTCCTCTCCAATTTTATTTCCAAAGATACCTAGTCCCTGAAAAACGTGTGAAGGTTCTTAAAACCCTTCTTCTCACTTTACTCATTTCGGCAACTATAGCCACTTTGTCGGGCCTCATTGGACATTTCACCGGATACAATCCGCTTCGAATGGCAGAAGTACAAACAGCAAGGAACGGTGGGCTTTTTGGAATGCTGATCACCTATGCGCATTCCATAGCTTGGCTTAACGTTTTTTTAATTGTGATGTGTGCCGACTATGAAAAGTTTAAGGAGCTTATCACAAAAAAATGGCTCTATTTTTTTACGTCGGTTTCTTTAGTAGGGCTATTCACAACTTATACTCGAGGGGCTTGGATTGCTTTTTTAGCGGGTTGTTTATTGATCAATAAAAAATTTACAGCTTTATTAGTTGCCCTTTGTGTTGTTGGGGTTGTGGCTCTCTCAATTCATGATTCGGGGTTTTGGGAAAAACATATTTTACGCCGAGGTTCCAATTCCGAGCGATGGGGCTGCATATTGGGAGCAGTCAAAGCTTTTCAAGAAAAACCTGTTTTGGGGTACGGCTATTTAAACTTCGAACCCTACAGCAAAGAGATTAAGTCGAAGTATCATTTGCCAGAGGCTAGTTTCAGTGGACATGCTCACAACGACTTCGCTGAGATTCTTGCGACTTCAGGGGCTCTAGGAGCTCTCTTTTTTCTCATGTGGTTGGGTCTATGGATTAAAGAGATACTGCACAGAGGGGGCTTAACTTCTCAAATGCTTATTCCCTTCGTAGCGGCTTTTTTAGTCTCTGGATTAACTCACGTCTCCCTCAATGACGGCGAAAACGCTTTTTTCCTCATGATTATTTACGCTTTGTCGGGGGTATTGTGAGGAAGTGGATGTTTTTTAGTGGATTGTTGTTCGTAATCATAACTGGGCTTATTAACATCGGTATCATCGCCATGGATGATTACTTTGATGTGGTGGCTAAGATTATTCCTGCCCAAGAGGTAAGTTTTTCTGGGATTTTAGATGCTCGTGGACTTCATTCACCATTACCCGCTCTTATTCTGGCCGTTTTTTCCAAATTAGCTCTGAAATTTGGGCTTTTAGAACCGATCGCTCAGCTTCGATTCGTCTTGGTTGTTATTGGTTTTGTCTCTTTTCTAATCCATTCGTTGTTGGGTTTAACTGTTTTTAAAAAATCGATTCGTGAATCAGATGTTTTTTTATTTTTTGTGGGGTTTCACTTTCTCGCTCCTCTTTTTTTTACACGAGCAATGGTGGAGACTCTTTCGGCCCCTTGTGTGAGCCTATCGGTGCTGTTTGTTTGGAAAAGTATTCAGAATAAAACAAGAACATCTCTTTTTTTGAGTGCTGTTTTTGCTCTTTGTGCATTTCAACTTCGTTATCAAACTTTTGCTATTGTGCCTGGTATTCTTTTAACTCTTATTCTTCACAAAAAATTCAAGGAAACTTATTTTTACCTCTTATCTTTAGGATTAGGCTTGGTTTTGAGTGGTCTTTTTGAAAAGCTTCTCACGGGCGAGTTTTTCGGCATTGCTCGGCCCTATTTCGAATACAATTTACAACACTCTTCAGGTCATGGAGTGACCCCATTTTATACTTTCATTCTACTATTTCTAGGCATGGCTCTTTTCCCATTTTTTATATCCGGTTTTAAGAACTTTAATTGGAGTCGATACCGCGAACTCCGTCCCGTACTTTTGCCCTTTGGCTCGTTTGTTTTATTTCACTCGCTGATTCCTCACAAAGAAGAACGGTTCATGGTTCCAGTTCTCAGCCTGTTTTTTGTGATCCTGACACCACTTGCAGTGCACCAAGCCCAAGTGCCTTGGAGAAAGTGGGGATTTATTGCTGTTAATAGCATTCTTTTACTTGGAGCAAGTTTTAGCGTGCCTCAAAGAAATTCCATCTTAGTGGTGGATTATTTATCAAAAAATTCAAAGATCGAAAGAGTCTTCGATGTCAATGATGCTTTGGTGATGTTTCCTGAGGCCTTTGGCATTAGGAAAGTTAAGAGAGATAAAATTCGAAGCGCTGACCTTAATAAGATCCAATTGACGTGTAGCGATGTTGTTGCAATACGAAAGGACGAACTCGAAAAATCGACTGAAGTTTTTACTGCGTTAGGTAAAAGTACTGAATTTAAACCAGGATTTCTTGAGGCGATGTTGGTCAAACTTAATCCTCGCCAGAATGCTCGCCGCGCCAGCATCCTCCTGTTTAATGTTAAGGGATGTGGAGTGTAGATAAAATATTCTTTTCGTTTAAAAACTTACGGCAAATCCTGTTTTAGTTTGACGGGTTTATTTCGGCTTGAAGCTTTAATATTAATCATCTCCACAAAAACGCTAAATCCCATCGCAAAATAGACATACCCTTTTGGAATATGGAAACCGGCTCCTTCGCCAACTAATACTAGCCCAACCATCAAAAGAAAACTCAGAGCGAGAATTTTGATAGTTGGGTGGCGATCGACAAAGTTGGAGATCCTACCGCTTGCGACGAGCATGACAGCTAAAGCCAAAAGATTGGCTATTACCATGATCATCAAACTTTGGCTCATGCCGACAGCAGTAATGACACTATCAATTGAAAACACGATATCAATCAACATGATTTGAGTGATCACCCCTGCAAGAGTCGTCCGCTTGGTAGTGTTTTGAAGAGAGTCGTGCTCTTCGCCCTCAAGCTTGCTGTGAATCTCTTTAGTGGCTTTCCAAAGAAGAAAAAGCCCACCTAAAAAAAGGATCAAAGATTTTCCGGTCAATGCAATGGGACCAATGTGAGCGAATGGAGTCGTAAGACTCGCTAGCCAAGACATCACAGAGAGCAA
>DDPO01000083.1 GCA_002342225.1 Bdellovibrionaceae bacterium UBA2466
TTTTGGCCTCACTCATTGAGAAAGCGATGGAAAATACTTTAACTCTGTACCAGATGATCAAAGAATCGTCCGATTTTGAAGCGGCCCATACACCTCAGTGTAATATTTTGTGTTTCCGATTTAATCCCGAAGGGAAAGAGAGAGATGAGAGTCTCTTGTCAGAGCTTCAGAAAAACATTCGAAAAGCGCTCTTAAGAGAGGGACACGGTTACATCACTGGGACTACGATTGAGGGGCACTATTGGCTCAGAGTCACTGTCATTAATCCGCTCACCACTCAAAAAGAGTTTGGAGTTTTGCTTGAAAAAATTCGTCAGCTAGCTCAAAAGTCCACTTAACTTCTCACTTGAGTTAGAGATAACTTTACTCGGTATCTTTCCGAATTCTCGGTTTGTCCTCGAATAATGAGCTCTTCANNCTTCCTGCGAGTTGATTAATGTTGGCAGTAGGTAACCCACGGACTCAATACCAAAATCAAAAAGAATAGAATCCGGTTCTACAGTCGCAATCCCATGAGGTGGGACGCAAGCATCTCGGCTACTACCTTCGCCGGTTAAAATAAGGGCTCTCAACATTTCAGGGGACACGGAAAATGTTTTGACCCAAACATAGCCCTTTTCTTCGATAATTCTTAACCCCTCAAGCTCCCCTTGAGTTAGATCGTAAGTTGATGGGGCTGAAAAGATTGGAGTTTTTTTAAGTCTAGCCCTGACTACTTTACCATCTTCCATTTCAGCGGCGAGTCTCCAAGGCTGAATTAGGCTTGAAAGCCTACAGTGATGATCCAAATCGGAGTATTCCAAACTAACTCTTAGGCCAACATTAATCACATCCATTCCCCAAATCGGGGCAGCTACTAAAAATAAAAACAAAATCTTTTTCATTCTCTGTCTCCTAGGAGGTACTGATACCTCTGATGGAGATAGATATAAAAGAGATAAAATCTATGTTTAATATTGAAATAAACAATGGGGGTAAGGGGTGACCCGTTCCGTTTAAGCTTGGGGGGAGACTGACACCTTAATCAGGAGGGCGGTGTGGGCGGACCAGAGGATAGTTCTGATCCAATGGCTTAAAACCAAACGGCGAATCAATTCGTCATCTTTTTCTTGAGCGAGCTTCGCATGAATCGGCATTTGGACAGTAGCTGTGCAGATACAAATAGAGAGTGTTAGTACAAAACCCAGAATCCACTCATGGTGAGTCAATCCGGGAGAGCCATAGTAGGCGGTGAAAGCACTTGTTACGACTTCAATAGGTAATAGAACTAAAATGAGAAGGTTGGTGCGGGCTACATGTGCAGAATGGAACTTTGAAAACTCGCTTTTTGGTACTAAGTGAAAAAGAGGGTAGTGAACCACTTGCACAAACCAACTTAGACCAGTCAGTAAAAAGGTTGAGAGTGCTTGAAGTAGAACTACAGTGGACATGGATTTAACCTCGGTTCGACTTCACGGATCCAAGCCCTCCATCGGCACCTAAGATCTGTCCCGTGATCCAGCTTTGTTCAGGCGACAAAAACCAACGGATCGCTGAAGCCACGTCTTTAGGTTCGCCGATTTTTTGCAGCGGGTGCATTTGAGTCGAGGCTTTAAGAACCATTTCATTCGAAGTTAGCTTTGAAGACAGCGGAGTCTTCACAAGTCCCGGTGCAACTGCATTGAATCTAATTTTGTAAGCAGCATAAGTAGCTGCGGATGATAAAGTGAGTCCCTCAACAGCTGCTTTTGCCGCTGCAATAGCTTCGTGATTCGAGAGTCCCATTCGAGCCGCAACTGACGAGAGTAAAACGACCGAACCTCCCTCTTTTCTCATGTGGGGTATCGCCGAACGAACTAAGTTGAATGATGTAAAAAGATTCTGTTGAAGAGTCTCTAAGAACTCTTCATCTGTTGTCTGGTGAGCCGCTTTTAACAAAATGGATCCCGCAAGGTTTGTGGCTCCTTGAACGGAACCAAACGAATCTATGGCAAGTTTGAAAAGACTATCTGTGTATTTGGAGTCTCTTGCATCTCCAGCTAGAAATGGCTGGTCCCATTTCTCTGCCAAAGCCTTTAGAGCTTTTTCGTTTCGAGCGCCCAAAACCAATTTCCAACCGTCTTGAGTCAGCAACTCTATCAAAGAACTTCCAATACCACCCGAAGCTCCTACAATCACCGCTACTGGACGTTCCATTAGGCCTCTCCTCGCAAAATTTTTTGATGAGTTTCCCATTTCATTTTTAAGATGAGAAAAAAGGGCACCCACCAAATAAAATCATTGGTCACTAACAACAATCCAAATTTCGGAGGGAGTGTCCCTTTAAAGAGGGCCATTGCAAATCCCATGGGCCCAAATACTTTTCCCAAAAAACCCACGAGAACGATGGGCCAATGTTGCAAAGGGTTTTGGGCCGCAATCCAGTAACCGATGCCGTAGACACCCACGACCATACCTACACACTGCCAAATCTCCGGATAGTTAGGCCGAGTCATCGATAGAAGATCAAAAACAAGGTTCGGAAAAAGGATGACCAAGCCGCCCCAGACAAGGTTGTAAATCCCTGCAAGCTTTAGAACAGATCTCATCCACTTTGAATTTGAGCTTTCCATACAATTTTCAGTTTACCCCTTTTATTATTAAGTTCAATAAGTATTGAACTAAAAATAGATGGGGTATATTATTTAAGTGTAATCAATGATATAGGAGACTTCATATGGCCAATCTTAAGATAACCAATCCAAATGACCTGGGAGTTTTGGTCGTCGGGGCAGGCATTGCGGGTCTTACGTTAGCGAGAAACTTAGTTCGTCACGGAATGAAAGTGACTGTGTTTGACAAGAGCCGAGGTGTCGGTGGAAGGCTTGCTTCTCGGCGGGGAGGGGGCCTCACTTGGGACCATGGCATCGTAGCTCTTCATCCCTCCGACATTCCTCCCGAGATTTACGTGGATTGGAAAAGCTTAGGAATTTTAGAGTCTAGAAAAGATCAAGCTTCGATGAGTTGGATTTGTCCTGAAGGAATGACCCAACTCCCAAAAGCGCTCGAGCAGGGTGTGGATGTTGTCCGAGACGCTAAAATTGATCTCATCCGAATCGGTCCTGGTGGAAAAGTGTGGATGATTCGAGATGATTCCGGAACTTGGCACTACGGTAACAAGTTGGTTCTCGCAGTTCCGGCTCCCCAAGCTGAGCTCTTATTGGAGGCCTCGTTCCCTCAGCAGATGGTCTCTTTAAAAGAATCCTTGGCTCAAATAAAGTATCGTCCAACGCTTACAGTGCTCGCTACTGTCAGTCGAAAAAAATATCCTGAGCTCAGTTTAAAAGCCGTTTCGCCCATTGAAATGATTATTGAAAATGGAGAGAAGGGCATCAAGATGGGCACAGGGGCTCTCACTATTCATTTGAATGAAGCTTACAGCGTCAAGAATTTTGAACTCTCAGAGCAAAAAGTCCTTCGGGAGATTAAATCTTTAGTCGCGAGCAAAATGGGAATTGAGATATCAAATTTGGTTCTTAAGAAATGGCGTTATTCTCAAGTAACCCATGCCCTTGAGGATCCATTTCTATCTGCTAAATTGACGTCACCGCTCTTTGTGATTGGGGATGGTTTTTGCGGTGGGGGTCTCAAAGGCTCCTTAATGTCAGCAAGTAGTTTAGCTGACCGACTCATTAATCCCCCAGCAACAAAAGAGCCTTGGAGGCCAAATGGTAAAAAAGCAATCCACTTGTATTGTCCCAAATGAAGTTCATGTCTTAGCGGACCAAATCGGGGACTTCATCCAGTACTGGGGTTTTCGCAAAGTCGAAGGAAAACTTTGGACCTACATTTTTCTATCGGATAGGCCACTGAACGCCGAAGATCTTATGGCACGAGCAAAGATCTCTAAAGCGATGCTTTCTTTGTCTTTGGGCGAGCTTCTAAAATATGATGTGATCCGAAAAGCTCATCCCGACCGAGAGAGAGGGCAAGCTTATGTGATCAACCCCAACGTCATGGAAGTGATCAGTAACGTCTTAAGAACACGGGAACGTCAATTGTTGGGACGTATCTATTCATCCTTTCTTTGCGCAAAGGTTAATTTGGATGCTAAGCCGGAGAGCGAAGTGAGCTCAGACAGAGTCGAGTTTTTGGGGCAAATGATAAGTGCTGCAACGACACTTTTAGATTCCCTTCTCAGCATGCAAGCGCTGGATATACTGCCATTTCAAACGGTTCAGATTGCCCCATCTTTGGCGGATACTAAAACCAAGAAAAAGGACAAGTTCGGTGATAAAGTTGTAAAGTTATGAACCGAGCTAAGGACATAGAGAAACTAAAAACCGACAGCTTTGATATTCTGGTGATAGGGGGAGGGGCCACCGGCACAGGTGCTGCGCTCGATGCCGTGAGCCGTGGGCTTAAGACCGCTTTAGTAGAGCGGTTTGATTATGCTTCAGGCACTTCGAGCAGAAGTACCAAACTACTTCATGGAGGGGTTCGGTATTTAGAACAGGCAGTGAAAAAGAGAGATGCTGGACAATATAAACTCGTCCGTGATGCTCTTCATGAGAGAAGCACTCTTTTAAAGTTAGCTCCCCATCTTGCAAGGCCACTCGCTTTAGTAACTCCCCTTTATCGTCGATTAGATACTCCATACTATTTAGCTGGTTTAAAGTTGTATGATTGGCTAGCAGGGCGACAAGGGCTTAAGAAAAGTCACTATGTGAGTGCTGCTCAAGCGCTTGCTAAATTTCCTATGCTCAAGAAAGAGGGGCTCAAAGGTGGAGTGGTTTATTATGACGGGCAGTTTGACGACGCTCGCATGAATGTCAGCCTAGCTTTAACGGCAAGTGAACAAGGAGCTACTCTCGCCAATTACGTTGAAGTGATCCAACTTCTAAAAAAGGACGGAAAACTAGTGGGAGCCTTGGTTCAGGACAAAGAGACTGGGGACTCTTTTCCAATCAAAGCGAAAGTGATCATTAATGCCTGTGGTCCTTTCTGTGATTTTGTCAGAAAACTCGATGATCCGAACGCAAGTCCCATGCTGACTGCAAGCTCCGGTATTCACATTGTGCTAGATAGAAAATTCTCCCCTCCCGATACGGGACTTTTGATCCCTAAAACGGAGGACAATCGAGTCCTGTTTTTATTACCTTGGCAAGGCCATACTTTGGTGGGAACGACGGATAATCCAGCTGAAATCGAGCCGGACCCTCAAGTTCAGGTCTCTGACGTCGACTACATTTTAAGGCAGCTCAAACACTATTTTGCGATCAAAGTGACTGAAAAAGATATTCTCTCTCGTTGGTCTGGGTTGAGGCCCCTAGTTTCTCAAGTTAAAGCGCACGATACAGCAAGGCTATCGAGAGACCACTTAGTCAATGTAAGTGCATCTGGGTTAGTTACAATTACAGGTGGAAAGTGGACCACTTACCGGAAAATGGCGCTCGATGGCGTATCTCAAGCGATTCGAGTCGGAGAGTTGAAACCTCTGCGCCCCTCGTTAACTGAAAAAATTCCCTTAGCTGGTGGAGAGAACTTCAAAACTTCGATTAGTAGTGAGCTTCAGCGGAAGTTCAAATTGGATCCTGATGTTTGTCAACATTTGATGGAATCCTATGGGAGCCGAGCTTTTGAAGTTGCTAAACTTAGTGAAAAATATCCAGTGCGACTTTCTAAATCTCATCCCTACATCGAAGCAGAAGTTATTTATGCTGTTCGTGTGGAGGGGGCCAGAAAAGTCGAGGATGTTTTAGGGAGACGAACTCGTTTGTCTTTTCTCGATGCAGAAGCCTCTCGCAAAGCCACTGCACGAGTGAATGAATTAATGAAACAGGAGTTAGCTTTATGAAAGTAATCGTCGATTTGTGTATCGTGCCTATTGGAGTTGGAGTCTCTGTCTCCAAAGAAGTGGCCGAGTGTCAGAAAGTTCTAAGTGAAGCCGGCCTTAAGACTGAACTTCATGCTTACGGCACGAACATCGAAGGAGAATGGCAAACCGTATTTGATGCTATTAAAAAGTGTCATGAAGTACTCCATGCTCAAGGAGTTCCGAGAATCACTACAACGATTAAATTAGGAACTCGAGTCGACCGCGCTCAAACGATGGAAGACAAAGTGAATAGTGTAAAACAAAAATTAAAACTGTAGGGATGTTGCTATGAAAAAAGAGATAGGTACCTTTCAAGTATTTTATGATGGGGCATGCCATCTGTGTTCGAGAGAAATCAATCACTACCGAAAAAAAGTGACTACTGTCCCTTTTGAATACATTGATATAAGCGCTCCTGATTTCGATGCCAAATCCTACGGTCTCAACAATGAAAAAGTACAACTGGAGATGCATATAAAGTGTGAAGATGGGGCTGTTCGAACTGGAGTTGAAGCTTTTCTTGAGATGTGGCGACGAATGCCCTCATTTCAGAAACTTGCGTGGGCTTTGGATCGGGAATGGGTCAAACCTATTCTTAGACTCGGCTATTTTACATTTGCTAGAGTTCGCCCCTACTTGCCCAAGAGAAAGAGAACCCATTGCGAAACTGGAACTTGCGGAGTAAAGCAGAAATAGGAGGTCACAATGGCAACATTTAAAAATATTTTAGTTTCCCTAGGGATGCTCATCAGTATGATGGCGACTCCCATTAAAGCGGATAAACCCCTTGAAACTGTGGCTCATGTGGACCTCGATAGATATTTAGGAGAGTGGTATGAGATCGCAAGATTTGATGCCCCTTTTCAACAAGGGTGTGTTGCAAGTCGAGCCCATTATTCTTTGAACCCTGATGGGACCCTTAAAGTAGTGAACGAGTGTCGCAGCGAGACCTTTGACGGAAAGTTAAGAATCGCAAAAGGGAAAGCGTGGGTCGTTGATAAAGTTTCTAACGCCAAATTAAAAGTGCAGTTTTTTTGGCCGTTCAAGGGGGATTATTGGATTATTGATCTAGGTAAGGACTATGAGTTCTCGGTAGTCAGTGAGCCTAAGAGGAAATTTTTATGGATCTTGAGCCGAACGCCTCACATGGAACTAAAAACCTACGATGAAATTCTTGAAAAGTTAAAGTTTCTGGGCTTCGATATCGCCCAGTTATTAAAAACTCCTCAGCCTTGAGAAATTTTGTTTTCTGGATTCCATTCATTGAGTTAGAACTTGGCGTTTTTGGAACTATCTCGGTCCAAGAGTCAACGGGCTTTATCGTGGCAACTGGAAATTTCATGCAGGAGGCTTACAACGCTGTTGCATATTTCGGTGGCGCTTTCAATATAAACGCCGGTAGGCCCTTCTAGTCTTGGTCAGCCGTCTTTGGTTGGACGAGCAAACTAGCCCAGCTGTCTTTAGGAACGCCTTTCATTTCACTGGGTAAAAACAGACTGAGAGTCTCCCTAGCACGAGTCAAGGCCACATAGAGTATCCTGCGAGACTCTTCACTATCGAGAGTTTCTTTAAGTTCCTTAAGCCGAATATACTGACTTGGAATGATTGTCTCCCCATGCTCCATATATTTCATCGATGGTGGTTCGTTGGGAGAAGTGAGAATCGTGGGAAGCTGAGTTGGGGAGCGCCTTAAACTATCCACTAGAAAGACATGTTCAAACTCGAGTCCTTTTGAAGCATGAACTGTCATGAGTTTAATCGCCCCGCTGCTGGCAGAACCGGTTGTGGATTTAAAAAGAATGCCCTCTTTTTTCCAAAGGTCGAGATCAACCAGAGCTTCATGAACAGAGTAATTTTTTTCAGTGAGAGGTTTTAACCACTCATAAAAAGCCTCTGACTGTTCAGGGAAGTAAGTTGAGTTTGAGAAAAGCTCAAAGAGAGCTTCCCTGAGATATATTCGGGGCTTATCGGCCAAATTAAAAAACCAATGAAGCTTTGGGCTCAAAAAGTTTTTTACTTTCTCTTCAAATGGAAAAACTGAGCTGTCGTCTGTGATGTCTGCAAGCTGCGAAAGTGTGACTCCAACCCAAGGTGAGACCAAAAAGGCACCAAGAGAGAAGGAGTCCCTCGGCCTAGAAAGGGCCTTTAGATAGTGATTTAAGTTGAGCACATCATAGTGCGCAAAAAGAGAAAGGGTTTGAGTGCACTCGACTTGAAGCCCCTTTGCTTTCAAGGCTTCTGTGTACACATCGATTCGGTCTCCCATGCGAAAGAGAAGCGCAAGATCTTCAGGTCGATTTCCTTGGCCCAAGTAATTATCTACGGCTTGCAAAACGGCTTGTAGCTCAAGTTCTTTTTTGTCGACTTTCTTTTCCGCTTCAGCCGCACAATTATAAACATTTACTGTGATAGCTTCTCCGGCTCTCTCTATTCCGCTTTTCATCGCGCTAAAAGAGATGGGGCTTTTTTCAAAAAAGGTCTGACTATAGCGATTAATATCCCCTATCAAAGTGCTCTGAGTTCTAAAATTAGTATTAAGCTCCGCCACTAATCCGTCCCACTGTTCCACGAGTTGGCTTACTTTAAAAAACAATGAGACATCGGCGTGGCGAAAAGAATAGATAGATTGTTTGGGGTCGCCAACGACGAAAAGTTTGTTGTAATCGCTACCTAACAGAAGCTGAAAAATATCCCATTGGCTCTGGCTGGTGTCTTGAAATTCATCAATCAGAACGGCCTTGAACTGGGTTTGAAGTCGTGATCTTAGAGGGGATTGCTGCTTTAACAGTTGAGCACTCAAAAACTCGAGATCATCAAATCGATAAAATCCCTCGCTTAAAAAGGACTGTTCGAGTTGAATGATAGAAGGCAGAGCCGACTCATAGAAAATCTGGAGAGGAAATTCTTGGCTGATTTCTTTAGAAAAAGAGGACAAAGTATGGCGAGAATTGTAGAGCGTGGTGTAGACCTCTTTCAATTGGTTTCTGGAAACAAACGAAAGTAAATGCGCTAGACTTTGTCTGGAAAGGGAATAGAGCCACTTTCGATAAGAGTTTTCAAGCGCCACTTGAAATTGGTAATCGCTTAAAATGCTTTCAATGGGTGGATAACCAAGGAGCGTGCCGTACTCAGAAATCAAAAAGTAACAAAAGCTATGAATGGTTCCGATAAACCGTGTTCGTTCTACTTCCGAGACAAGTGGGGAGAGAGACTCAATGGTCCCTAGTGTTTTTTGAATACGGGTTTTTAGTTGTTGTGCAGCGTCGTTAGTAAAAGTAACGGTTAAAATTTCATGAGGGCTCAGTCCCCTTTTCAATAGTTCAATGTAGCGAGCGACAAGAACAGTTGTCTTTCCAGAACCTGCAGCTGCTGTCACGACGATGGGACGGTCTAGGGTCAGAGCAGCTAATTTTTGCTCGTCGGTCATATTAAACATAGCCCA
>DDPO01000100.1 GCA_002342225.1 Bdellovibrionaceae bacterium UBA2466
GAACGTGCAAAATTTACTGCTCCTGACACGAAAGTTGCTCTTTCGGTCGCTTTTACTAAAGCCGCACTCTTCATACCCAAGAAGGTGAGCCCCTCAACTGCAAAAGGCTTTGCCTCAGGCTTTTTCATATCTTTGTATTCATAACTTGCTAGCAGATACCCCTCACAAAAGGCTTGAACCGCTTCGTTAACTTCGGAGGGTCTTGCTCCTCCAAAAACGCTGTCTGCTTGAACTGCCACTTTTGCGATCTTTTCCTTTTTCTGAGCATGATAAAGAGCTGCCCCACCTTGTCTTAAAACTTCCATGGTGCACTGCTTGGGATTACCTAACCCTAAAATAAATAAATTGGCGTACCCGGCGAAAGAGAAAAACCTCAAAAAACTCACTTCATTTCTTTTTCCTGTAAAGTGGCCTGAGCTCTTTATCTGTGCGTTTAGGCCCTCAATCTCTTTCGAGCGTTTACCTTTGTATAAAAGTGGTGGGGTAGGTTCTTTTTCTTGGGGTTCGCTCTGATACCAACCTAGAACTAGAGCAGATGACTTTGACGTTTCAGTGTTTGTTACAAATTCAAACTTGGGAAAATTCACAGAGCCTCCAATAGGGTTGATTAATTAATTCCCTATTTTACGAAGGCTAAGTGTAGATTGACAACCCTGTTACTAATTTTTCTTTGAAGCTTTTAACGCCAACGAGTGCCCAATTGGCGAACGAGAGTATGCCCCCCTAGAAAAAAGGTCTCTAAATACCTCGGCATCTTGATAGGATGCAAAAGTTAGCCTGTTCAAAAATTCCGAGTCTGTTGTTTTCCAAAAAAGCGATACTGACTCGACATTGCTTTTCATCCAAAGGGATTCTAGGACTGGATGTTCGAGAGTGTTTGTAGCAAAATCCAATTTTAATTCATCGCGTACAAATGAAACGGCAGAACTTAAATTATCCAAAGCAATCATTGCTTGCTGCTTTTCATCATTTATCCAAAAAACAACGTATTGGTTACCATTTTTAACTAAATGCCCCCTGACTGCATTAAAAACTGGCTTAGAGGAGGTCCACCATGCGACCAATAATGCTTCGACCAAAAGCAAAGTAATGATTGGGAGTTTAAATCTACGCAAACAATACTTACGAGCCCAAATCAATTTATAACTTCTCATGTTCTGAAAAGAGAGCAAGTTGAATGCCGATACCACAAATAAAAAAAGCGATAAAATTCAATAATTTAAGATCGAAGACTTTAAGTATACTGAAGAACTTTTTGTCGTTTGATGAGATATTTTCCAAAAACTGCATCGATTGGATGAGTGGTCTCAAAGAGAATCAAAATTCATCAATTTAAGCATCTGAATTTATTATGTTTTTTAGACATCAAAAAGCGGTCTCATTTTGGGACTAAATAAAGAATTCGATGAAAACATTTTGAGCACCTCCAGTTCCAATTTAGGCACTACTGACCACCTCAAAACATCTTAAAATAAGCATATAATTGGCATCGGTTTTGCTTTACTTAGCGGAGTTCGACTGGTGAGTAGGAAGTTTGCGGAACCCAGTTGAAGGTTTTTGAAAAAGTAATTTGAGGTGAGAAGATAGGAACTACCTAGCCTTCCCATTTCCATTCACCCCCCAAAACCTGTTGCCGATGGTAGGTGGATCCGCTTCTCCCTCAAACTTACTCCCCTCTCCTTTCTTGGACAATCGCCCCCGACCTAGTACAATAATGACAAAATCTCTTGAATATTAATGAAAAAACGGACTCTCCTTCTTCTGGTTTTTACATTTCTAGGCGTAGGAAAGTATTGCTTTGAAAACTATTCGCTTGTTGCACCTGCGATTATCCCTGATTTAAAACCCATTTTGGCTTCGTATCAAAGCAGCGCCATTGAACGATACTCCTTCGGCTTCAACAACCTTATTGGAGCCTCTATTTGGGTAAAATTACTCCAAAATAGCGATCACCGACCTGTTCAAGAAGATCGATTGAGCTGGGAATATGCGCAACTAGACGCTTTGACAACTTTAGATCCCAATAACTTCAGAGCCTATGATTTTGGTTCAATTTTTATCTCAACCTTAAGAAGGGATAAAGTGGGAGGAAAACTCCTGATTGAAAAATGGACTAAAAAACGTCCCAATTTCTGGCGACCTTGGTATTTACTAGGAATGCATCACATATTGGAACTCAAAGATTATGCTTCGGCCCCCGCGTTTATATTGAAGGCCTCTAAAATGCACGGAGCTCCCGAGTGGTTATCATCCCTAGGAATCCGTTTAATGTCGGAATCGGGGAGACTCTACCCCGCTTTAAAAATTTCTCTCGAGTTGTTGCCGCAGTTGCGCAATCCCGAAGCCATTGAAAGAGTCGCTTTTAGGATTCGAAGTTTAAATTACAGAATTCAAAAAAATCAATGGCAGGAAATGCTGAATAATTACCTCAAATCTAAACATACCATTGCGACTAAATTGGATGACTTAAAAGCATTCGGAAACAGCTCGAACCGAGAACTGAGTTCTATTGTTGAAGCCGAAAAAAACAATTCCTTAGCTCAATTTCTTTTGTCTGAAACATTTATATTTAAAATAGACCCGAATAAAAAAGAAATTGTATCGGCCGAACCCGAAAAAACCGATATTTTAGAAAAAGTAGGCATTTTTACGCAAAACTAAAAAGAAGGGACTGAAGTCAATGAGCTCAAATTCCTGCATCATTTTAACTGAAGTTACCAAAACTTTTAGGTTGGGACTTTTCAAAACTAAAACTGCAGTGGATGGATTGAATCTTGAAGTTCCGGCTGGTGAAGTGGTTGGATTATTGGGCCCCAATGGTTCTGGAAAATCGACTACAATAAAAATGATTCTTGGATTTTTAAAGCCCACCTCTGGAGAAATTCTCATTTGTGGCCAATCGGCCGAAAATCAATTCTCCCGCAGATTTATTGGTTACCTACCTGAAAATCCACGGTTTCAGAAATTTCTAACTGGAAATGAAATACTAAAATATTATGGCAATCTGTTGGGTATCGATGGAGCTACTCTTGCAAAAAAAACAGACTTCTTAATGGAGCTAGTGAACCTCAAACACGCTTGCCAAGAACGGGTCCAAGGATACAGCAAAGGAATGACTCAACGTTTAGCTATTGCTCAATCTCTTTTGAACAATCCTCAAATTTTGATTTTTGATGAACCTATGAGCGGATTGGATCCCTTGGGTCGCATTGAAATGAGATCCCTCATCAATACGGTACATACTGAAAATCCAAAGTCCACCATCTTTTTTAGCTCGCATGTTCTGGAAGATGTCGAAAGTTTGTGCAAGTCGGTAGCGCTGCTACAGAAAGGGAAACTCAAAACATTTGCTCCAGTAAGTTCTCTGATCGCTGATGAACTTCAACGCTACGAAATTGTGATTGAAAATCCTTCGGATAAAATCGAGACAACCATCCTATCAAAGTGCGCAAAGAAAAATGTTGCCATAGGAAAAAGCTTTTCAGTTGATGGAGTGGATCAATTGTCGAGAATCCTGGCCCAGTTATCAGATGCCCAAGCGAAAATTATCAGTGTAACTGGCCAAAGAAGAAAACTTGAAGAAGCTCTGTTCCGGGCAAATGAGGGCTTGCAAACTTCGGAGGCATCTACATGAAACAAGTCATGCACATTTCCTGGATTGCAGTAAGAGAACTCATCTATGAAAAAGTGTTCTACCTACTCTTCTCTTTCGCTGCTTTAGCCTTGGCTCTTGCGATTTTGTTGGGCCAACTCACTTTTGGAGAGCAGGCCAAACTCACCTTGGACTTCATGTTGGGGTGTGCTCACATAGCAATGATTCTGTTTTCGATTTTCATGAGTATCAGTCTTTTTCAGCGAGAACTTCTCATGGGCAGTGTCTCAATGCTCCTCTCAAAACCCATCTCTCGCTCTTCATTCCTCATTGGAAAATACCTCGGACAAATTTTCGTTCAATTTGGAGTCATGGTTGCCATGACCGTCGTGATTGTGTTGACCTGCTTGAGATTTAACAACGTCCAATACGCTGCAATCCTCCAAGCCGTTTTACTGATGTTCTTCGAGACCTGTATCATTGCAGCCATCACCTATTTTTTTGCTGTAAATTCGGGCGGAATTACTGCTGCCATCGCCACTTTTGTGTTTTTTGTTTTTGGACACTATACTCACTCCATCAAAAAACCGATCGCAGGCGAATCTTTTATAGCTAAAGAGATTGTCTCGGCTGTCATTCCCAATCTTGAGGTTTTCAACTTAAAAACTTTTGCTTCTTACGGTGTTACTGTCTCTTCACAAGAAGTATTCTTAAGCTTGTGTTATGCCTTCATTTGCATTTCTGTATTTTTGATTGCTGCATCTCTAACTTTTGACCGGAA
>DDPO01000183.1 GCA_002342225.1 Bdellovibrionaceae bacterium UBA2466
GCTAGAAAATATTTGGATGAAAAATCATCTGGGCAAAAGGAAGAGCTCTGATCCAAATCTCACCAACGAATGCTATGCTGATAATCTGACCCGTCACCCGCAGAAGGATCCGGAGCAATTTTTAAATTTAACCGGTATTGTTCGTCGTTGTAAATATCTTCACAGATAAATCTGTATTGGACCATTGAATTGGCAATGTAGTCTTGTTGACCAACAGAGGTATCTGCTAGGTTATTGGCAAACCATCTAAGCCCCATGTCATAGTTCAACTGTCCACGAAGAGTGTTCGGAGAGTCCACCGTCCACTCGCTTAGTGGATTGGTACCCGGGAGAAAGTAAACTCCAGTATTTTGCCCATGTTTGAAAGATGGAACCAATTTTGTCGCAGCTCCCGAAAAACAACCATCGGGTATGGGGTTCGCAGAACAATCTAAAGCCGAGAAATTTGAGTATGCCCCTGCAGGCTTAAAGTCAGCCGAATTTGACATCTTGAAATAGTAGGGGAAGAAGGAAAAAATCGAACATTTGTTTTCGTTACTGACCTCTGCCTTTATTCTAAGTTTGGCATAAAAAAGCTGCGCTTCTGGGATCGTAACCGTGCATTCTTCATCCAAAGGTGTACTCTCCTCTACCGAACAGCTTCCCTGAGGTGTTACAGTATTGGTCGTATCACTTTCCCAAATGCTCCCAACGGAGATCTTGAATATTTTAGGGTTTGTTGTTGAAGTCGATGTAACTCCTGGGATCTCAATCGCTGCTTTAGTGCCCGGAGTATCCAGATTACCACACGCAGCAATTGTGATGACGACCGCCGAGACAACAAGCGAATTTAGAGCCCTTCTAAGCGAACGCATAAAACACTTCACCTCTAGCTTTAGGATAGACGTGTCAATTTTTTAATCAAGAAAACAAGTATGAAGTTTCTTTCAAAATAGCTTCATATTTGACTCAAATGCCTAGAACCCGTAGCCTATTTCTATTGAAACGTACCTATTCCTTGAGTTTTTTACTTATCTTAATCACTTCCATCACTTTCATTCGTGTACCTTTTTTTGATTTTGTTCTTCTAGAAGACCCAACCCATTTAGACTCGCACCCTCAATTCTCAAGCTCAATTAAAACATCTGCTTTAGACGTTTGGAAAAAACCCTATCTAATTTATATGCCTTTGACCTACTCTGTCTGGAGGTCGGCAAGCCTAGTAAGCCCCCCCAAAAGTCTCCAAGCCATTCCCCGAACTAGAACCGGAGTTTTAAAAGAGTTTCGATTTAATTCAGTGCTTTTTCATTTTTTGCCATTGTTGTTTCATCTACTGGCCGTTTTTACTTTGTTTTGGCTTCTCTGTTTTATGACTCGTCATCCGGTTGGCAGTTTTTTCGGAGCTTTGCTATTTGCTATCCATCCGCTGCAAGTGGAATCGGTAGCTTGGGTCTCGGGTCTTAAACAACCTCTAGGAGGATTCTTAGGACTTTCTGCTATTTTATTGTTCCTCCTAGCTCAGGAAACACCTCCCATCTCAAAAACTTTCAAACTCCTCTATGGTGTTGCCTCTCTTCTTTTTTTGATGAGCGTTTTATCAAACCCCTCTTTTGTTGCAATTCCGTTAGTCACAGGGAGTTTGATGTATTTTCTCTACAAACGGGAAAGATTTCTGGTCAGCAGCCGATTGCTTCTGTACTGGCTCTTGGCTTCCATCCCTATCTTAGGGTGGGGGCAATCCACCCGCTCTTGGTCTCATACAGCTCATTTACCTATCAACGTGAAAGAAAAAGTCGTTTTGGGTTTAGACTCCCTGAGCTTCTATTTCAGTAAAATATTATTTCCACTTCATCTGGGGATCGATTACGGGCGAACTCCAGAATGGGTGTTGACTCAAACTTCAGTCTACACGACAGCGTCCATCTTTTTTATTTTCATCTTTTCTTTCACCTTATTTTTAAGGTGGAATAAAATACATTGGGCTTTAGCTTGCGAAGCTTTTTTTATTTTAGCCCTTTTGCCCACACTGGTATTCAATCGTCTTCTTTTTCAAACGTCTTCGAGCGTGGCAGATCATGATATCTATTTAGCTCTTGGTGGAGTTGCGATGGCAACAGCTTTCATTTTAAAGTCTCACATCAACAAATCATTCGTTCAATTTTCACTCATTTTTGTGTTTGTCTTATTGGCAACGAAAACATTTTTCCAAACAGGAACATGGCGAAACACCTCGTCCCTGCTCTCTCATGCTCTTAAGATAAATTCGCAAAGCAGTTTAGCTCACCGAACTTTGGGTTTTCATTTTGAACGAGAAGAGGACTTTGAACAATCCATTAGTCACTTTAAAAGCGCCGTAGCTCTTTCCCCACAAAACTTAGATTTTCATAAGCTAGGAACTATCTACTTAAGTTTGGGTAAGCCGCTCGAAGCAAAAACTAATTACGAAAAAGCATTGGCACTAAACCCTCTTTCCTCAGCGGACTATCACGGTTTAGGTCTGAGTTGGTTAGGCTTGGGGAATAAATTGCTCGCTCAAGAGAATTTTTCCAAAGCCAATGCACTGGCTCCGCGACAGCTCTCATCGCTTAACGCTTTAAACCAAGTAAAGAGAGAAATGTTTACAGAAACACAACAAACTGAAAAAAAACGGCGCCGAAGAGCTCGTCGGTAGTTACACAATTCGAGATTTTTCTACTTTTTAAAAATAAAAAAAACAACTCATCGATTTTTACTCTTTTACAAAAGAAAATTTAGGCATTGATAGATTACAACTTCCGCCAATGTTGTTGATCCTTGCAGTGGCATCAATAATAAACCTACCGCTCACATTTCCGTTCACCACAAACGGTGAAGTTAGCTTCACACCTCGGGTTGTATCTCCTGCCGTGGGCGGAGAAAAGGGCTGGGTCGCAACATCAGGATCATTAGAATTGGATGCTGTACTCAAATACACGTAGACAGTTTCATCGGCAGCAGCTGAACAACTTGAAGAGGAACCGTCGATCGCAGCATTCGTATGGCTTGCCGTGCAAATATTCGCAGTGTGCGAATTACTCATGCTGCAATTACCTTCTAAAATATTTGCACGAAACGAGTATTGCTCACTCATTTTGATGATGAGGCACTGATAACTTCCATCATACTCCCTGCTTTGATTGTCCAAAATACCAAGAGTTGGAAAGCCGAACACATCATAAGCAAGCACATTAGACTTACTAAATACTAAAATGGGGCTCGTGCAATAGGCGCTTTTTGACATGTAAACAGCAGCCACTTTAGCTTTAAGCTCTACTGGATCTAAAGCTGCTCTCAATTCGGGAGTTAAAAGAAGAATCGAAAAGATCCAAAGCCATTTCATAGTTGGTTTTTCAGTTTACTGGTTACCCATTCTGATTGTGATCTCAGTGTTCGTTGGGATATCTCCACACCGAGACATCGAAAACAGAACTAACAAAAGAAGCCCCCAAACAGAAACCGTTAGAAATCTTGTCTTAAAAAGGTGTTTCAAAGTGCCTTAATTGTATCAAACCCCCTTTAGTAGTGTCAGGAAACTTTTATACCTGCCCCCTTTGAGTG
>DDPO01000079.1 GCA_002342225.1 Bdellovibrionaceae bacterium UBA2466
TGGTGGCCGGGGTGGACAAGTTCCGGGGTCCCCGGGGCCTGAGTTTTTCCCATTTTTACGGGCAGGTGATGCCGTTGCTGAGCCAGCCTTTTTTGGAAAAGACCTTTCTGCCGGGATGGTCGGTGAAGCTGTACTTGGGGACCTTGCCTTATCTGGAAATCCTGATCGGAGCGGGAATTCTCGTGGCCGGCAAAAACCGGGCGCCCCTCCTGCTGGCGGGGTTGCTTTTCCTTTCCCTGGCGTTTGGGCAGATGCTGATCGGGGGTCACGCCACGGTGGCGGACATCGCAATTCATCTGATCCTGACGGTGGTTGCGCTCCTTCTGGTGGAGGAAACCCACGGAAAGTAAGCTGACCGGGAAAGGCTGATTTTCCTGGGGCAGGACTGAGTATGCAAAGCGTTGGAAAATAGAGCTATATGAAGAAAATGGAGTTAAGCAGCATGTTCAACAACGGGGGTCAAAAAGAAAATATATATTATTTTTTCGGGACAGGGGAGTTGTCCTAAAAAGGACAAAAATAGAATTCATTCGAATGACAGGCTTGGACCAGAACATGGTCTATACGCGAATCCGGAAAAAGCTGCCGATTCCGGGGTGGAGTTACAAAAAAATAGAATAGCTGGAAAGTTAAGTTTGTTGACAACAACAATCGGTGTAAGAAAATGAATCCGTGAAAAATATAAAAAATGCATGCTTTAAAATAATTAGCTTGGTTGGACTGTTCCTAGTTATTGAAACTTCATCGATTGCTCAATTAAGCGAGGATGATAAGGCACAGGATGCGCTACTTGAAATGAAATTATCAACAATAAACCTGAGAATAATAGATCCTGATTTAAATGACGTGCTTGCGGCAAAAGTAGTAGCGTCTCAGCTTAATTACGTTGGAAACAATAAGCAATTAGAAAATAAATGGACACAGCAAAAGCAGGATGTTATCAAAAACCTCGAAGCTCTTGAAAAAGCTCTTGAAAAAGCTGGGTCAAAATAGTTAAACTAAAAAGTAGTCAGTTAAAGGAGTCATTAATTTCTTTTGGAGTAGACCATTTTTGCAAAATCAGAGTACTTGAACGGGAATCGTCTGTAGGCATTACAAAATCAATTTTAACACCGCGTGGATCGATCAAAGAAAGCACCAAACTAAATTGAGGACTAAATTTATCACTTAACATAGTTAAGAACGCATTATCCTGTTGAGTATTAACTTGGGTAATTTCACCTTGAATATTGTAATTTGATTTAAACATATCAAAAAACTGCTGATCTGTGATATCAGAAATCTCAAACATTTTGTTAAGAAAACTCCTTGGAATCGAAAAGCACACAATTTTGTCAGATTGATCAAAATAAAGATCCATGTGAGGTCTGGAGTCGAACAATTCATCTTTCATTAGTTCGGCGTTTGGATCGACTGGCCGACTTCGATCTGCAGTAGCTTGGTCAAGGATATCCATGAAAATATTTCGGCCGGGCGGCTCAGTAAAAATCTCAATCTTACCGCCTATTTTAAAACCTTTCGGATTTTTAAAATCTGTACCATCTTTAAACTTAAAATTAGCTTCCAAAAGATCTTTTAATATCCACAACGCATCTGAGGTAGTCATTCCAATATATAAATTCTTAAATACTAATTCATTCTCTCCTTTTACAAGAGCGGCATTTTTTCGAGCTTGTTCAAGACTGGAAAGATCGAGGATGTTGTTTTCTTTTTGAATCCGATCCTCTTGGATCTTGCGTCTTGTTTCTGCTGTCTTTTTGGCAGCTTCATTTATTGCCCTATTTTTTGCCTCTTCCCGATCAAGAGCTATTTGATGATCATTTTTCAAACCTAAAGGTAATTCTACTTCAAAAACCCTTTTTTTTATTCTTTTTATAACCTTCATCGGGTTATTATATGAAAAAGTATATGATTGTCCTACTTCTGGCTCAAGGGAGGTTGAAATAAAATAATGACGATTATACGTCTCTCTTTTTTTCGCCATCCTTTCTGCATTATCGCCATCGAAATCACGCAAGTATTCATTTACACTCCGTAGAGACTCAGTCAGGTCTGCAACAAAATACTTTGCGCCTTCTTCATCTTTAACGACCTTAAAAATTCCGACAATAAGACAATTTGAAGGATCTTTTGGGAGCGTTCCCTCACCGTATGGACCTCCGACGCTATACCAATTTTCTAGTGCGGGTTGGTAGTAAACTAAATTTCCGTTATTTGTCATTACTTCCGTCGGTTGATATTCATCAGCAGTTACAAACTCGAAAAGCAAGAAAGTTGCTAAAACAACAACCATTCCTGCATTTGCCTGCAGTCGTGAAATAGACAGGGAAAAATCTTTTAAATCCAGCACCGTTTCAAGGTATAAACGTGGATCGGTAAAAGCTATTAAAAAAAGTTTTCTCCTCCTCAAAGTGCCCTTGTTCTTTTGCCTTTTTATTCCTTTATTACAAAGTTTTTTTTCCCTTTCTACGCCTGCCACTGGATTTCCTGTTATCAAGCCCTCCTTCATCGCTGTCTTGAACATTTTAAAAAGAATTAGTCGATGGATGTTTTTTGGTCCTTTCCGAAAATCTATGGCCACCCTGAATTCTTCTAACCTGCAAATCATTTAGCCAACAATTAAGTGACTCTGGGGTAACCTCATGAATGCCTGTTTTTTCGAAATCCGGATATGAACAAGAAAACTCGTTTAATACCCAGATATCTTTTTTTGCCGTTTCGGGTTTTTTGATTGTAGCTCTTTGGTGCAGATACCTTTGAACATAACCTTTTAGGGGATGAGTTACTTTCCCTGCACTGTCTCTAAAATTCCTTTGGACATCGAGAGCAGCTTGTCTTGCGGCTGTTTTGGATGTGGCCCATAGGCGCTTACGTATCTCCTTCCCGTTAACTTGCCCTCGGAAATACCACGCGCCCCTTCCTTTGGACCCACAGTAACGAAGGAGGTTTTCGGATTCCCTTATCCAAGTTTTTGACTTTTTGGCAGCAGAGTTTTCAGTTATATTGCTTATGAAAGTATTTATCTTTGGGCGGCTGATTTTTTTTGAATCCGCTGAACTTCCTCGGATAAATACTCCGATAAGAATTCGCTGCGGATCATGGAATGATCGCAAAGCGTTGATTATCAACTACGCCTCGGTAGCTCAGTTGGTAG
>DDPO01000111.1 GCA_002342225.1 Bdellovibrionaceae bacterium UBA2466
CCTACAAGACGCCTCTGTGCCCTTAAAGCCCGTGAAGCCACCATCCACTGAATTTGATACGCGTCTTTTTCCTCCATCGCTGGATAACTTTGAACTAACGGGGCGATAGGCGTACAAGTTGCTTCGGCTTTATCAAGCTTATCCACAATCTCTAAAAGCTGATTTTGAGATAATCCCATTTAGTCTTTTCTCCTTACACACACACTTTTCCACTCACTGAAAAAATCCAAACTATGTTTACCACCTTCGCGCCCTACGCCACTTCTTTTCTGTCCGCCAAAGGGGACTCTCAAATCTCTAGCAAACCAACAGTTCACCCAAACCAGTCCTGCGTGAATGGCTTTTGACACTCGGTGCGCTCTTTCCACATCAGAGGTCCAAATCGATGCAGAGAGACCATATTGGGTTGAGTTCACTTCTTTAATGACCTCAGTTTCATCTTTAAAGGAATATAAAGTGACTACCGGTCCAAAAATCTCCTCACAGCTCATCGCATGCTGAAGAGGTACATTCTCAATCACAGTCGGTGCTAAATAAGCTCCTCGCTTGATTTCTCGTGGCCTATCCCCACCTGTAAGTAGTTTCATAGGAGACTCAACCCGACAAACATATCGCATGACTTTTTCTAAATGCTCTCGACCAATCAAAGACCCCATCCGAGTGCTATAGTTCAACGGATTTCCTACTTTGATCTCCTTAGCTCGTGCCACGAAAAGGTCCCTGAATTTTGAGTATAGTTTTTCTTGAACAAAAACTCGGGGTGTTGCAAGGCAGATCTGCCCTTGATTTCTAAATCCCGCGCGCAGGGTTTCTTGAACTGCGAGTTCTAAATCTGCATCGTCAAAGATGATGGTTGCCCCTTTCCCTCCTAGTTCAAAAGAAACACGAGTTGGACCGACAGCAGCTGAACGCATTATAGCTCTGCCTGTTGACGTTTCTCCTGTGAAAGAGATCGCATCAATTCCAGGGTCGCTTACTAAAAATTCGCCGGCCGCTTTCTCACCAAAACCATGAACAACATTAAAAACGCCCGGAGGCAGACCTGCTTTCAAAGTAAGTTCAGCAAAATAAGAGGCTGTGAGAGGCGTTAATTCCGATGGTTTTAAAACAATACTGTTGCCCATCATCAGAGCCGGTGCGATTTTCCAAGTCTCCAAATAAAGCGGAAGGTTCCAGGGAGTAATCAGCGCCACTACTCCAAGGGGCTCTCTAAAAGCGGCGTGTTCATCATGGCCATTTTTAAATTGTAGAATTTCCTCTTCCTTTGCAAAGTCAGCGAAAAAATGGAAATTGCTAGCAGCTCTAGGAATATCTCCATCAAAGGTTTCAAAAATAGGCTTACCCGTGTCTAAGCTTTCTAAAATAGCTAATGGAGCACGATGCTCAAGTATCAAATCACCTAATTTTTTTACCCTTTCAGCTCTCTCAAGTTGACTGAGCTTAGACCAATCTCCTTTTGAAAAAGCTTCTCTTGCTACTTGAATACTATGTTCGACATCGACTTTGTCGGACATCACAATCCAAGAGAGATCCTCTTCAGTCGCGGGATTAATATTGGCAAATACTTTTTTTGAGTTAGATTCGCACCAGTTATTACCGATAAAATTGAGCTTTGGTTTTTTAAGCCAATCCTTTAGAAAATCCGGCACAACGATGTCTTTACCAGACACGATCTCTTCTTCTAATTTTTTAAAAACAGTTTCCATAGTTCTACTTTTTTGCAGCAATCACTTTCATTTCAATCGCAATATTACCCGGTAATCCTGCAACTCCCAAAGTTGTTCTTGCGGGGCGATGTACCGGAAAATATTTTGAGAAAACCTCGTTATAGGCTTTAAAGTCCTTCATGTCCAAGAGGAATGTGTTCACTTCAATAACATGCTCTAAGTCACTACCAGCTTCTAGGAGAATCTTTTTTATATTTTCAAGCGTAGCTTCAGTCTCAAGACGAATATCGTAGCTAAGCTTCTTTCCGCCCTCACTCATCACAAGCCCCGGAACCTTATCAGTGACAAAGTCCCTGGAAGCTATCCCCGAAACATACACCAAATCGCCATGGATAACAGCGTGAGAGTAGTTTCCAAGGGGCTTTGGTGCAGCAGAACAATAAACAGGCTCTAATTTATTTTTAGACATCATTTACTCCCATTCAATCGTTGCAGGCGGCTTTGAAGAAATATCATAAACCACTCTATTAATGCCTGGGACCTCGTTGATAATTCTATTAGCGATTCGCCCTAGAGCGTTTTTTTCAAAACCATACCAATCGGCTGTCATCCCATCTCGGCTAGTCACAGCCCTCAGTGACACTACCGATTCATAAGTTCTTGCATCTCCCATCACTCCGACTGTTTGAACCGGTAACAACACTGCAAAGGCCTGCCAGATCTCTTGGTAGAGTTTATTGTCATGAAGCTCTTCCACGAAAATCGCGTCGGCTTCGCGAAGAAGTTTGAGTCTGTCTGGCGTGATAGTGCCTAGGATTCTCACCGCAAGTCCTGGACCGGGAAAAGGATGTCTTTCCAAAACTTCCGAGGGGATTCCCATATCTCGACCTAAAGCCCTCACCTCATCTTTAAAAAGCTCTCTAAAAGGCTCGATCAGTTGCAGCTTCATTTTTTTGGGCAGGCCACCGACGTTATGATGAGTTTTGATCGTATGACTAGGCCCTTTTACCGAAACACTTTCAATCACATCCGGATAAAGTGTACCTTGCGCCAAAAATTTTGCATTTTTGATCTTGGAGCATTCTTTCTCGAAAACCTCGATAAAAGTTTTACCGATGATTTTTCGTTTCTTCTCAGGATCTGTTGTGTTTTTGAGTTTGGAGAGAAATATTCGACTCGCATCAACGACTCTTAAATTTACTCCCTGTTTTTTTAAGAAAGTTGAAACTTCTTTCGCTTCATTTTTTCTTAAGAGGCCATTATCGATTAATATAGGATGAAACCTCTTTGCCAAAATTTTGCCCAGAAAGACCGCTAAAACAGTCGAATCGACTCCTCCACTGACCCCTCCAACGACTTGGGAATCACCCACCCGCTCTAAAATTTGCTTCTGATGGGTTTCAAGAAAGCTCTCCATTTTCCAATCAGGCTTAAGCCCCGCTATATGAAACAAAAAATTTGAAAGCACTTTAGCACCAATCGGGGTATGAGCCACTTCAGGGTGAAATTGGATCGCATGAATTTTTTTATATTGAAAAGCTACGACACAGTTTTCGCTTTGAGCCGTTACTTTTCCCCCGTCAGGTACTTTCCCGACACTATCACCATGACTCATCCAAACGGGAAGTCTCTCTCCTCTTTTGAAACCTTGAAATATTCCTGAATTCTCTAAAATTTCGATCTCAGCGCTTCCGTACTCTCTCGATTGGCCACTCTCCAGCTTTCCTGCCTTTAGATAGGAAATTAATTGCATGCCATAACAAATGCCTAAAATGGGTAAATTCCACTCCAGCAGTGATTTGCCTATTTTCGGTGCCGATTGAGTTCTCACACTGGAGGGCCCACCGGATAAGATAATGGCTCTTGGATTTTTTGCTTTTAGCTTTTTAAGATCAATTGAAAAAGGTTCAATTTCGCAATACACCCCAAGAGATCTAACAGCCCTCGCAATTAATTGTGTAAATTGAGAACCAAAATCTAGAATGACTACGGGGACATCGCTTTGAAAATCGAGATCAGTCATTGGGTCGATAATTGGGAGCTTCTTTAGTTACAAACACATCATGAACATGTGACTCTCTCAAACCCTGCGGGGAGATCCTAACAAACTCTGCTTTTTCTCGTAAATCCGGTAAATTTTTGCATCCTAAATAGCCAAGCCCTGCCCTAACTCCACCCACGAGTTGAAAAAGCACTTGAGCCAGCTCTCCTCTGTAAGGAACCATACCCTCGATGCCCTCGGGAACTAACTCACTCGAGTCAACAGCCCCTTGGCCATAGCGGTCTCGGTTCCCTTCCCTCATTGCTTCAAGAGAGCCCATACCGCGGTAGCTTTTGTAGGTTCTTCCTTGGTAAAAAACCATTTCACCTGGTGCTTCGTCAGTCCCCGCAAAAAGGCTTCCAATCATGACAACATCGGCCCCCGCAGCAAGAGCCTTAACAATGTCTCCCGAGTATTTAATTCCACCATCGGCGATTAAACACTTTCCAAATTTCTTGGCCACTGGAGCACAATTTTGAATGGCTGTGAATTGAGGTAAGCCAACTCCTGCGATAACCCGAGTCGTGCAAATCGATCCTGAGCCCATTCCAACTTTAATCGCATCAGCGCCCGCTTGAAAAAGATGGGTCGCCCCTTCTGCAGTAGCTACATTTCCAGCTACCACTTCGAGACCTTTATAGGTTTGCTTGATCCATTTCACGATCTCTAAAACGGGTTTCGAATCTCCATGAGCTGTGTCCACCGCAACAAAATCCACTCCGGCTTTGGTCAAAAGCTCAACTCGAAGCTGAGCCTCTTTTCCCACCCCAACGGCGGCCCCACATCTCAAACGCCCTTTCTCATCGCGATTAGCTAAGGGATGCTTGATACTTTTCATCATGTCTTTAATCGTGATGAGCCCTTTAAGATGAAAGTTTTTATCAACAATTGGAAGCTTTTCGATTCTGTGCTTGTGCATTAACTTGACGGCTTCAGCCATCGTGATCGACTCCTGCCCAGTCACTAAACGTGCTACTGGAGTCATAACTTCTCTAATTGTTCGCTTTAAATTTTCCTCAAATCGAAGATCTCGGTTAGTAACAATACCCACTAGCTTTCCTGATTCCACAATGGGAAATCCCGAAATTCCATTCTTTTTCATCGAAGAAACAGCGTCGGAAACTGTTTCGGAAGCTTCTAAAGTGATGGGGTCTAAGATCATCCCGCTTTCACTCTTTTTTACTTTCTCAACTTCAAAGGCCTGACGTTCTGGAGTTAAATTACGATGAATCACTCCCGCACCACCGTGACGGGCCATGACGATAGCTGTTTGACTCTCCGTGACTTTATCCATGGCCGCAGAGATCACAGGTATCTTTAATTTAATGTTGGGCGTCAATTGCGAGTCAGTTTCAACTTCGGTCGGAAGAACCTCTGAAAAACGAGGCACAAGAAGGATATCGTCGAATGTAAGCCCTTCCTGTAATGAATCATGAGATTTCATTTCAAAGTAAAAACACAGTACTTCCCAATTATAAGTGCGTCAAGAGACTCTCCCTTTTGATTCCCCTAAAAAAAAGGATATAATTTTCCTTAATTCACTCACAACTTACAAGGCCTATGGAAAACAAATTCTATCCTTTTGACCGCATTTCTGCTCGTTCGGAAAAAACTCAAGTTGATGTTTCGGTCGTTATGCCTGTTTATAACGAAGGCGACATCGTAGAAGAAGTTCTGCTGGATTGGAATCAGGGACTCCTCGAAATGGGCTTAAATTATGAAATAATCGTGATCAATGACGGTTCACTGGATGGGACAGGAAGAGTCTTAGATAAACTACGTCGGGAAATTCCCCAGTTAAGAGTGATTCATCAGCTCAACACCGGACATAGCCAAGCAATTCGCAGGGGCTACTCGTTAGCGAGAGGCCAATACATTCTCCAATGTGATCTCAACGGTCGATACGAGCCCGAGGATTTTTCGAGACTTTGGGAAGCTAAAGCAAATCACAGAATGGTGGTCGCCCACCGAACTCATCGATTGGATAGCTTCCCCAGAAGACTTTTTTCAAATTTTTTGAAACGTATTACACACTGGATTTTTAGGGTCAAACTTCAAGATCCCAATGTCCCTTTCCGACTTTTTAAAAAAGAACCTCTGAATGATTTTATGAAAGCACTCCCAATACATTGGAAGAATATCAACTTAGCTCTTTCAATCTATGTCAGTACCAACACGCCTCAAAGAATCGTAGAAGTGAAAATACCATTCCGCAAACGTACCTTAGGAAAAAGCTCCACTTCCACCTATGATCTCATCAATCTGAGCTTTGAATGTTTAGGAGAAATGCTGTCTCTAAGAAAGCTTCTAAAAAATCAAAACTTCAATCCTTCCCCAGTCCCCG
>DDPO01000098.1:0-3358 GCA_002342225.1 Bdellovibrionaceae bacterium UBA2466
CAGTGGTTTGTTTTCTATTTTGTACAGAATATGGGCTAGATGTTTTCTAAAAAAGAGATACAGAAAAAAACGAAAAAAAAGAACAAAAAGACGCTTAGGCAAGGGCTTCCTTTTGAAAATGTTTCAGCTTTTTAAAATCCTCCGTTGAAAGAATGACCGGAAGTAGAGCCCCTAGAGAAAGTAGAACTGGGGTCCATAATTGAGAGATCAAGCACATTCCTAGGGGTAACATGAGGTTTGCTAAGTAGAAATTTCTAGAAAAATATTGAGGTAATGCCTTGAGCCATTCGTGAGCTTTGAGAATTTCAAGCCACAACATCAGAAAAAAACCGGTAATGAACCAACCTACCAAATTTGATGTAGGCATGCCAAAAAATCCACCTGGGTTTTCCCAAAGCCAAAACGGGGTTAAGTGGCTCATGGCAGGGTCTAGCACTAAATCCCAAACTAGAAGCACTAGAGAGCTCAAAGTAACTCTAAATAAACTAAACCTGTTGCTTTTTGAACGTTGGTTCACCAGGTCATAAGAAGCAATAGACATATAAAACCAACTTAAAGGAATAAGTGCTGGAACTTTGCCTAAAATTTTAAATCCCAATAAAGAAGAGTACCCGTAAGCTCCAAATGGAATTCCCACACTGGTACCGGCGAGTTCACTCGTTAAGCTTGTTATTATGATGGCGACAAAGGCTTTCATCCAAACTTTTGAACATTGGTTCCAAAGGACATAAATCATCGCAGATACGGCTAATAGGATCTGTAATCTTGAAAAGAGCGGGTAGGAGATCTCAAAAATAGGTTCGGCCCAAGGAAATTTCTTTAAATAATCAGGATTGCTCGCAAAAGTTGCAAACCCAAAAAGGGAAAGAGAGTTCACAATGATGAGAGGTATGAGCGCCCAGCTATTTTTTTTCATGATCGGCCCCCGAATGATTAACTCTAACAATAATCGGGGTTTCGCACGATGTCTAGGATTCATTGGGTTTCATGTAAACACAGAGCCAAGAGTAGAGAACCGTTTTAAGCTGATAGTTCCCCATCAATTCTTTAAGGTGAGGGTCTGATATGAGGGGACTTGCTGTTTTTGTACCCCCACAGTCGGGATTGACGTAGACCAGAGCAGGAGGGCTAGGAGTTTCGATCTTTTGTTTCAGATTTTGGTAAACCCACTGAAAATTTTTGTAATTAGCTTCTCCGTAGTGACCTCCGTTGAGAATTTCGGGCCCAATAAGTTCCCAATCTCGTAAATAAACCCCAAGCCCTTGTGCCCAAGCTCCTAAGGAGACCCCTCCTTGGGGAGCGATGGATTTCAGTTGGGCTGTAGCTCCGGGGAAGTCTAGTCGAGCTAGGCCTTTGAATTGGGTCTGAGTTCTTATTAAGTTGTAAGCACAGATGAATAGAGCAAAACCTGCAATTATAAAACTTAAATAATGTTTTGTTTTGCTAGGCCCGTTTTCTTTAAAAAGCTCGACCAACTCGCGGCTTGTGAAAAAACTCAAAAGTAAAATAGTTTCAAGAAAATAGTTAAGCCATGCTCCATGACGGTGGATTAAAATAAACGAAAGTACAGCAGAAACTAGAATGGCTAATTTCAAAAAGGAGATCTTTGGAGATGTGTCGGTCTTAAGAATATTTTTCAGGCCTAAAACAAAGAAAAGAAAATAACATGCAATAAAAAATAGGGTGCTTGGATGAAGCCAATAAAAAGCTCTCCAAACTCCGATGTGGGTCTTGAATGAATGACTCCAAAAGTAGGGGAAATAGTGATTGATAGCTAAAAGCTCAACACTCATGATTGTAAGAAATGAGATGGTTACTAAAAGCAATTCTCGCCAACGGCGATTTAATAAAAGAAAAAGGCCGCCACTTATAATCATGCTCGCAGAATTCTGCCGTGTTAAAAGTGCTAAGCTGCAACTGAGCGAAAAAAATAAAAGTAGATAATTTGTTCGTTTTTGAATCCAACACACAAAAAACGACCCAGCCACTATTTCAAACATCAGGGCTAAAGTATCGTTTCGTCCACTAAGTCCATAATTCCCGAATTCAGAAAGCCCCAGAGCTAGGCCCATTGCAAAAAGAATATTTGGTATATCGTTGCCATGGATAAAGAATTTCCAAAAAACAAAAAAGCTCAATATTAAAAATACAAAACTCAAAAAGCGGATGGCATAGGCTCTCGCCAGTGTGGACTTGCTTTTAAGCGGTGAAATCAATGTACCTACCAACCACGCATGAACGGGGGTGTAGGTGTACAGGCGGAAGGGGCTCACAGTATTTGTAGGAAAAATATTTTTCCCTTCAGAAACTTCTAAAGCTCCCAGAACGGCTAAATTTTCAGCTGACTGATTAAGGTACTTGCTCCCGCCGATGACTAGCATGCGAGAGCCAACCCCTATTAGAATGAGATAGATACTCATTGTTAAAAGCCACTTTTGAGGAAAGCTTTTCGATTGCGTCGATACCATCGCATTATTTTATCAAAGTAAATCTCGTTTATGCATTGCTTTTGCAACCCTAACTTTAAAGAGACAAGGGAAGTTTCAAGTGGGCTGTACTTTTAAGAATACACTGTTCAAATACTTAGCAGTGATGCTGCCTATTTACGTCAATACTGGTTTCTCTGTCCCCAAAATTCCCCTTCCAAAGCGATATTGCCAATCGGTTATTGAGTCTTTGGGAGAGCCGCCGAACTTAGGCTGGATCAGAGCCGGTTTGAGACTAGGGGCAGCTTCGAAAAAAATAAAGCCTGAAGACATGGATATAACACAGGCTGTTACTCAACTGCCAACTGAGCTCCGCGAAAAACTCAAAAAAACAGACGATGAAGGATATCTTGAAGATAAAATGAATACTCTACGAAGTCTTAGAAACTGGGCTGACAGAGAAATTAAAGAGCGAGTTCTAAATTTGAGAGGAGCTCCTCAGAACTTTCGTCAGTTTGACCTCTGGATCCATGATAAAAACGGTTCTGAAGGAGGCTTTGCGATACGCCAATCGTTAAAACCTGATGTTGGATATTTTGGAGTGGGACACGGAAACGCTGGCGGGGAAGTTCACGTATTATATCCATTCACCGTTAAGTCAGAACCTGTTGTAGAGGTTCAGATCGATGTCGATAAAGTTATTGAAATTTATTCAAAGCTTCCGGGAGTAAGAAGCTCAAGGTTCATATTTTATAAGACCTGCAGTGGTGGCTTGCCGCGAGAGAACTCCGAGGCCGATGCCGTGAGGCTCGCAAAAGCAACAGGGGTTCCTGTCGTTGCTCCCATGGGGGTTTTGGTCAACAGTGGAAATATTGTCGAGGGAAAAAAACGGCAGTGGGAAACTTCGGTCGAAGAGGAAGAAACTGAAAAAA
>DDPO01000098.1:3383-4284 GCA_002342225.1 Bdellovibrionaceae bacterium UBA2466
TTTAAAAAAATGAAGGAACTCATCATTCGAGATGAGTTCCATTCAAAAGTTGTTTATACCGAAACCGATTAGGGGACTAGCTTTTCATTGCCAATATCCAGTGGACTAAATCTCTCCACGGGGTGGTGACCCGAAGTGTAAGTCTTAGTTTTGCTAACCCATTCTGCCATTGTTCCGTTAGCTGAGAGTGTTTCTGCGAAGGCTTTTTTAAGAGCGACTGTAAACTCGGAACCCGAAGAACCCGCGCTTGAAGTTTCATTGGATCTAGAAGATGCAAAAACAAAGAGACTATTCCAGTAAGAGGAGTCTCTTGTTTTTCCGCTAAACTCTTCAATGAGATTATTCGAAAATTCACTCGCATCGCTTTGCTCAAAGAGTGGCGAAAATATTTTTCTTAAAGGGTCTACAAGCGAACCCGAATAACAGGAGTCAAAAATCATGACCAGTCTTGACACAGGCCCAAGACCTTCACGCCCCTTTTCGACAGCTTCTCGAATCTCGGAAACTTTCATGGAGCGATCTTTTAGTGAAATGCTACCCCTAGAACCATGACCGGAATAGTAGAAGAAGAGTGTGCCGGTGTCTAGAGCGTTGGTCGCAAGAGTTGTGAGTTGTGTTGAAACATTTTGAACTGTACCTTGGCTACTCCAAAGTTTGGTTGGAGAAAAATTGTAAGCTTGGTTTGTTCCCATCTCTTCAACCATTTTTAGATCTTTATCAATTCCGGGTAATCCTCCAGGAACACCCACGACTAAGAGTTGATTTTTTCCATTGGGGTCTGTAACTAGGTCACGGTTTATGGGGCTAGCGAAGAGACTTGAACTTAAACTCAGTAAACCTGTGCAAAGCATGATGAGTTCGATGCGCATAGGAAGTTTCCTTTCAGTTTTAGTTGGGGATT
>DDPO01000082.1:0-6568 GCA_002342225.1 Bdellovibrionaceae bacterium UBA2466
GTGAAAGCTAATGCGCCCGAAGTGGCAAAAAATCTTTCAACTGCGATTCAATTACCTGAATCTGGTTATTCTGAAATGGAGTGGACGAGTCCACTTCTAAAGTATCTTGGGGTTCAACCCATCACACCTAAATAGCTGTAATAGCTTAACTAATCCCTCAATTAATTATGTAAAACTCTCCATGATTGTTCTCTTTTTCAAGATTTTCCGAGAAGTTATCATAGTGAAGTAGGGACTGGTTTGGGAGCTATTAGGAGTACGTTAGATGTTTAAGCAGACCTCGAACAATCGCGGCAATGCAGTTGTCATAGCCGTTGTTGCCGGTGCTTTAAGCTTAGCTGGGCTTGCGCTCATCTTAAGCAGAGTTTCTCAATTTTCTCAACAAATAGGCCAAGAAGAAAAAGCTGCCGCTCAATCAGAGCAAGATGCTGTCACTCTTTTTTATCTTCAAAAAAAGTTTGCTTTTGGAAAAGTGATTATCCCCGCGACTAACTCAGAACCCGAGTCCATTCGATACAAAGCCCCCGATTGGTATCCAGAATTTTACCCAACAGCTTCAGAGATGAGGCTCACTCCCAAGATAATTCCCATAGCGCCGGTTGGGGCAGAGTCTTTTCCAACACCCAACGTGCCTCTTTTCATGGTTATAAAAAAAAGGGCATCGAACGGGGAATGCAAACCTATAGATTTCCCTATTCCCATTTATCAAACTAATTCGAACGAGGGTTGTGAGTTTATTTCGCTTTCTCCAGACAAATCATCTTTGGGTGCTATTCAAAAAATAAATGAACTTCACAAAACCAACAATTTTCAATTGAGCCTTATAGCAGCTCCAGACCTTGATCTCCTCTCCCCCTCACAAAAAGAAGCACTATTCCGACCCAATTTCGAATACCCTTTAACAGCAACCCGGTCAGAGCCTGTCAAATTTGTAAAATATGCGATTGATGAGTCAAATCCCAAAGTGTTTTCTAAAATAGTAGTACAAACAAATTCCGTGGGCGCTATCATCCCTGTTGAAATTCCCCCTGCTCCCAAATGCCGACTTTCTTTACATAGTTCAGTTCAACAACCCCTGAGGCTAACCTCTGACACGATATTAAAGTTAAACCTCGAAGTAGAACAGGGAATAGCCGATTCAGTCTCAATTAACCTAGCGAATCATAGAGAAACGTTGTTCGGCTTTGATAGATTTGACCGACAACGACTTAATAATTTTGAAAGATTCACTCCACTCAAAGCAGAAGGTTTTGATATCAACATTTTAGCTTCGGACAAAAACACTATCGCCCAATTTAATCGAAGCTTGGATGGAAACAATCGAGTTTGGAATATCAGTGCCAATCTTAAAGGTTTAGATTCGACATCAAAAGAATGCTCGACCTCAATTCTTATTCACGATCCCACTACTACGACTACCACCACTACGAGTACTACGACGACGACTACAACGACTACCCATCGGCCCCCAATTTTGCCCAGCCCTATTCCCCCAGCTGCCCCAGCTCCAATCGTGCCCAGCCCACCTCCTACCATCGCTGCCGTAACAACAACGATGCCGCCCCCCAACACCTTTGTCGTAGTTACTCAACCTGTTGATCAAAGCACAAAAGAAGGGGATGACAGAAAAAATTACTACACATTACCTACTTTCAATTTTGTGGCTCAAAATAGAGGAAGACTGCCCATTACTTACAAATGGTATAGAAAAGATAGAACGGGCAATGCTTGGGTTGAGGTGGCTTCAGGTTCCCAGTCGGCTCTTACGCTCAGAAGTGTAAGACTACTACAAGACCATGGTGCTCAATTTAAGTGCAAAGCCTCTGCCCCCAATCTGAGCGATTTATGGAGTCGTGAAGTAACTTTAAAAATCACCGGCGGTTGGGTCAATGCTGCTGGCGGAGGGTGCGGTGTAGTTTGTGAAAGACATGGCTTTATTTCAAAAGACAGTCCGGAAGGTGCCAACTGTGCTTCGGGAGAAACTATTCCTTGGTCTGCATGGGATAGTAAACCAAACAATCAAAATCCTATTGATTTTAATTGGGGTTGTTGGGACGGTTGTGTGGGCGGAAAAGGATGTCACACCAATCGTTGCAGACAAGCTCGCTCTGAACCTTCAATTCCGAATAGAAAATGGGGATATTGCTATGCTCCAGGACAGGTTCGAGACAACAACAACACCGATATCACAGCTGCTTGTTACTGCGGGCCTCGATGATTTAATTTTTCTATTTGTCCGTTTTACTTTTACCTACACCTGTCGCGATCCATTTAGCATCCACCCAAATGCCTTCGACTTGTGTCCTGTCTCCCGCGACGAGTTGTTCATAAGTTACAACGCGGTAGAATCTATCTACGATAGACTGATGAAAGAGCAGCGGATAGGGATCATTTAGTAAATAACGAGGTTTACCGCCCTGATAATCAAAAATTCCGGATATCCAGACATAGTGTCCGGTTGCGTAGTCGTTGAATTGAAAAAAGAGGCCAACGGGTCTCCCAGATTCTACATGAGCTTGAAGATCTTGTGCGGTCAATCTTCCTTGATCAATATTGCCAAGGTGGGTGAGCTTTCTACAATCTTTAACTGCTTTAGTCTCCCAATTTGCGCAACCCGAAATTTTTCCACCTGTCGGTTTTTTATTTAGATAAAGTGATTGCACTTGATTCAACGCTGAAAACCCAAGCACCTGATTCAATCTTGCAGCATTATTGATAAATCTAACATTACAAGTTCCAAATCCCTCTTTGCTTGCATTTTTTTTCAAGCAACAGGAAGCATTTCCCTTTCTTCCAAATTCTTTGTCTACAATTTCACATTGGGAAATATTTTGGTTTCTTATTTTAGCGAAAGTCTTTGTGAGAGAGGCCCAACACCAATAATATTGCTCTTGTTCAGCCTCTTCTTGCTCATAGCGCACGATTCCAGGAACAATTCGACTTCCTCTCAATGGATTTATTTCAGAATGAACATTGAAACCTGCGAAAAAAGAAAGAACGAAAAGCAGAATGATTTGAATTCTATTTACCATAAAAAGCCCCTTACTCAGTTAATAACGCTCTTAGAAAGAAGCAAAATTAGGGCCCAATGTCGCTCGACTTAACAAGCGTAAATTCTTTATAAAGATGTGTAACTTTTATCCGCGTTAGATTGCATACACTTCTAAAGCGTTAGATTATTTTGTATTTCAGTGTCCACTTCATTTACAGTGACACAGATAGATAGGAATTTTGAAAACAAACTCTCGAAATCACTGAAGGTTTCAAAAGGGATTAGTGAACTCTCGGAGACTTTATTAGAAAGCTCCTCGTTATTATTCGGTAAATCACCGCATTGCACTTGGCATCCCCGCTTTAGAAATTGGACATTTGTGAAGATTCTTAAGCTTTTCTGTTACTCAAAGGTCGGTATCTTGTCGCCAGACAGCAGCGGGGGCGGTCGCAGAACCAAGCACAAACTGACTATTTTTTGTACATTTACCGATAGACAAATATCTTCCCTCGGTCCACTGCACCAGCATTGGCTCCGGGAGATGCAACTACAAAGTCATGTCGAGAGTCATTCTCAAGACTATCTCGCAATCCTAATACTTTGCTGCCGAACTCTTCGTCGGTTTCGGACCCTTCGATTGTGTAGAGAGCAGAACCGTCAAGACCACTGTACACAACTGCTTGACCTTTTGCGGTTCCTCCAACCAACATACCGGGCGAACCAACAATGACATCATTGCGACCATCGTTATTAGCGTCTCCCACTAGGTCTATCGAGGCTCCTAAGCCTTCATTGTTAGCGCTCCCCGTGACTGTATAAATCGGAGCGCCCGTTGCACCACTGTAGGCGATGGCTTGGCCACGATTGGTAGCTCCCACAGAGGGGTCGACCCATCGGGAGCCGATCATAAAATCAGAACGGCCATCGCCGTCGACATCTCCATTTCCAGCAACACTACTTCCCCATTGGTCGTTATCTGAGGCTCCATAGTAATTGTAGAGCACCCCGAAACTTGAACCACTATACACTCTCACTCTTCCGCGGTTAGTTCCACCGCCTGAAGCGTTCGGTGCACTTACAATAAAGTCTGGCTTACTGTCGTTATTCACATCTCCCACATTTGCCAAATAAGCTCCAAAGTGAGCACTATCTTCACTGCTGGAAAGTGTCGCTAAAACAGTTTGGTCATCGCCACTATAAACTTTGACCTGCCCTCTCTCAGTTCCACCTGCAACAACATTTGCATAAGGGAGTCCCACCACAAAATCATGACTATTATCGCCGTCAATATCTCCGAGGCTGGCAACAGCTCCCCCAAACTGGCCGCTTGCTTCAGCGCCTGTAACTTCAGCTAGAGGATCTGGAGTGGAGTCACCAGCGTCATAAGCATATATTGCAATTTTACCGACATCTAAAGTAGCTCCATTGTCGTAAAGTGGTATTCCAACAATGACTTCGGCTTTTCCATCGTTATTAATGTCTGCAGCTGCAACACTCTGCCCTAAGCGGTCGGCCTCTCCCACTGTTCCCGCAATACTCATCAACACTACCGAACCGAAAGCACTTGCTGGGTCGCCACTATACACAACAACCCTGCCATCATCTCCGTTCGCATTTGGAACCCCTACAATCAGGTCTGGGTGGCCATCGTTATTGACATCTCCCGTTGCCATTTGTTCCCCAAATCCTTCATTATCAGCTGCTCCATCTTTCGATGCGTACAGTAAACTTCGAAGAGCTTTATTGGCTCCGAGGGAAGTTGCAGCTCCCGGAGCAACGAGTGTTAAAAGAGCATTTTGAGCACCATTTGACGAACTCACAATAGTGCCCGAATTAAGAGCAAGCGAATTCGTTGCTGAATAATCAAGATCTGAGAAGTAATGATCCTGCGCGACAGTGTAATTAAAAACCAAAGTGTCCGATCCCGAACCGGAGACGTAATTAACAGCTGTAGTTCCACTTCCCGTCGCTAGAGTAAGTGAAGGGGTTCCCAGATTCGTATCAACAGTCACTGCTTCGCTAAAGACGACTTGAACAGCAATCACTTCGCCTACATCATAGGTTCCGTCGGCTTTGCTTGACGTCACGTTGATGACGGCTGGAGCGGGGTCGATGACAAGCGCTTTGTTCGCACCCAGAGAGCCCGCAGCTCCAGGTTCTGGCAAAGTTCGATTTGCAGTGAGACTTGCATCGGAAGTGTCGTTGATCGTTCCACCATTTAAAGTAAGAGCTGCATTAGAAACATAGTCTAGATCAACGCTGGTATCTCCAGCTTGAACTGTGTATGTGCACGTCACTGTGGCTCCGACTCCCGCAGCGCAGGTGGCAGTTCGGTCTGTAGAACCCGTTTCTAAAGTGAGAAGTGGCGATCCTGTGACAGTGACCGATTTGTTAAACTGTATTTGAAGAGTTATCGAGTTTCCCGCAACATAAGTACCATTAGCTGTGGAAGAGGTCACATTATAGACAAGAGGTGCAGTTCGAACAACAAGCGCTTTATTTGCTCCGAGCGATTTTGTCGCACCTGGAGCTGCTAAAGTTAATACGGCCGAGTCTCCATCGGCATCTTTGATAGTAGCTCCATTGAGGCTCAGAGCCGATGTGTTTTTATAATCAAGGTCGGTGCTGTTTTCGCCTGAGGCCACGACGTAATTGAAAACCAATGTATTACTACCCGAACCCGATGAATAATTCACAACAGCATCGGTAGTTCCTGTTTCTAAAGTCAACTGTGGCGTTCCGCTCGCAACCGTCACAGCTTCGCTGAAAACGACCTGAACCGGAATAGCCGTTCCTACACCGTAAGAACCATCTGCTTTAGTTGAAGTGACATTAACAACGACAGGAACAGTATCGATGACAATACTTTTGTTGGCTGACAAAGACCCTGAAGCACCGGGGGTTCGGAGAGTTAAGTCGGCATCAATGCTTCCGGCTTTAATAGTAGCACCGCCCGATAGAGCTAAAGAAGAAGCATCGACATAGCTTAGATCCAAACTGTTGTGTCCCGCTGCTACAAGATAATTGAAATTGAGAGTAGTTGTTCCGGATCCGCTTGAATAGTTGACAACCGCATCGCTGGTTCCTGTTTCAAGAGTTAAAGTAGGGGTTCCAGCTCCAGCAACAGTTACTGCTGTTGAAAACACAACCTGAACGGTTACTGTTTCGCCCTCTGTATACACTCCATTTGACGAGGATGATGTCACGTTGATGACCCTTGGAGTATCAATGACGATAGCTTTACTACCTGCAATGTTATTTACACCGCTTGGAACTGTCGTACTTGTGAGTTGATTTCCCGCGGTATCGAGGACTGTTCCTGCAGCAAACGAACTCACTGTGAGATCCGAGGAATAATGCCCTGAAGCAACAGTGTAAGTTCCCGTAAGAGAGGTACCAGCCGATGCTGCAGTTAGAGTTACCGTTGCACCCGTATCGAGAGTTGCAATAAAAGTAGCACCCGATTGGACGCTCTCTGAAGCAGTTGCAGTAATATTGACTGAGTCTCCAACCGTGTATGTTCCATTAGCTGTACTTGACGAAAAGGTCGTGATTGTAGGTGCAGTTGTATCAATG
>DDPO01000082.1:6585-12689 GCA_002342225.1 Bdellovibrionaceae bacterium UBA2466
GATAGCTTTACCACCTGCTAAAGAACTGGCTGATGCCAACGCGGGTAGAGTTAGAGTTGCATTGTTACCAACGGAGTCTTTTATAGTACCGCCGTTAAGAGCTAGAGAAGTCGTTGCTTGATAGTTCAAATCAAGACTCGTATCCCCAGCTTGCACAGTGTAGGTGAAAGTAAGAGCCGTGGTTCCTGAACCCGATGCGTAGTTAACGACTCGATCTGTTGCACCCGTTTCAAGCGTGAGCTGGGGTGTTCCGGCTCCAGCCACAGTCACAGCTTCTGAAAAGTTGACTTGAATAGAAATTGCTTGGCCCTGTTTGTAGCTGCCATTGCTTGTCGAGGAGCTGACACTAGAGACGGTGGGGGCAGTGGAATCGTGAGTAATACTGTCATTGCTGCAGCTACTTTCGTTCCCCGCACGGTCTTTAAACTTCACGTAGACTGTTGCAGTGCCATTCGTGGTTCCTAAAGTCCAAGATTTACTAGTTGCATAGGCTTCGTAATTTCCACCTGATGCGCAACCTGCAGTGTTAGTAACATACATGCTTACCGCATCGACCGAGTTTAAAGTTAAAGTGACTGATGTTGAATTGGTGGAAGAAGCTCCACTGTTGATTGAAATGCTCGAAGATGTTGGTGCAGAATGGTCATCAAAAATTTGCCCTATCGGTTTACAGCTTGCTAACGATAGAGACACCATTATGACGGCAACTAATTTTGTATATTTAAAATGCTTCATCTCTATTATCTCCTAAAATCTCAAAGCTAGTGAGGCAACGACCATGTTAATACGTAAAAGGTCGTTAAATAATCTTGAATACGTAACTTGAATGGCATGGAAGAGATTTCCTTGACCACTGAACCTATAGCCGATTCCTCCTCGAACTTGGGGAAGAAAACCCTCTTTATTACTCCAATACTGGGCTCCCCCACCTACCTCGAACAATAGTGGTCTTGCGCCTGAGAAAACAAAACTTCCGGCCCCATCAAATCCCAAAAAAGTTTCCGATGTGAATAAATTTATGCCTGAGACACCTAAATTAATTTTAAACCTTACTGAGTCGCTAAAAATAAGAGCAGGAGTCCAACTAACTTGGGTAGTTCCAGCAGAGCCTCCATCGGAGTCATTCACAACTCCGCCTCCGATAAGAAACCAGTTGGTTACAAGCTTCAATCTTGTTTCCGAAGCGTACTCTCGTCGAATAACACGCTTTCGAACCGAGGCTTGTGGAGTCGATATTGGAGCCGGTGTTTGAGAAACAGCAGGCGGTTTAGCGTTTTTAGGCAGGACCTTCTCAGCTCGACTCTCAGGCGCTAGACAGAACAAGCAAGATAACGTTAAGATGACTCGACTTAATTTTCTAAACGGTTTCATTTCTCTTCAAGCCTCTTTAAAAAAATGTTGCTATTGCAAATATCGGCATAATCTTCAAGCTTGTTAAGCTAACCGTGTTAAAATCAACAAAATGGTGTCCCAAGTCCAAGAGCAATACGAAAGTTGGCCCTATCCTAGAATGCCCCGTGTCGCTGCGGTTCCCAGAGAGCATTTATGGCAAATCCATCTTAATTGGATCAGATCTCGCTGCGGCGTGGCTCCTCTTGACACTCAATCCCACATTTGGATTGCCGGTTGCGGTACTTTTGAACCCTATCTATTTTCGATGGCTAATCCAGGATCTCAGATTCTTGCGACCGATATTTCTAGGAGTTCGCTTGATGTAGCTCGGAAAAGACTCTCATGGCACCGAGCAAAAAATGTTCAGCTGGCTCAAATCGATCTAAATCAAACTGATACTTTTCCAGATGCTACTTTCGATTTTATCGAGTGCTATGGAGTTTTGATGTGCCTTCCAGATCCTGTAAAGACACTCAAAGCTTTGGCGAATCGTCTTAAACCTGGTGGCATTTTGAGGATCATGGTTTATCCGCACTACAGTCGGCAACGTATTTTTCAAATTCAAAAACTTGCAAAACTCTTAGGTCTCTCATTTCAAAAACAAAATCACCCTGCTCTTTTAAAGTCTCTCATCACAAAACTTCCTAAATCACACCCTCTTTCCTATGCGTTTTTCTCCTACTGGGACTCGAAAAATCTTCCGGGTATCGTAGATGCTTTTTTACACGCTTCTGACAGGGGATTTACTGGTATTGAACTCATGAATTTAGTCGATGAAGCGGGGCTCACTCCTCGATTCTGTTTTCATAGGCCATGGGGCCAGCCCTCTATCATGTCAGAGAAACTCTCTGCTCTAGGCTCATTTCCCTTCGGATTTTGGCTTCACTACTTAGACCTCTGGCAAAGTTTACGCACTAACTTCACTCTCTGCTTGGTCAAAAAAGAGGAAAGTTTTGAATCGGGTTTCTCAACTAAAAAACATCCACTTTTTGATCTGAACAACTCTTTTTTATCCCCTCTCTACCGAGCAAAACTTGTGGGCCTATCACTGAAGGGGGTTCAACTTCCGTCGCGAACTGCAGAAAATCCCATTAACCTCTCTCCGATTCAGATGAAAAGATTACTCAAAGGACAGGCCTCGGCTAAATCGCTGGAATCCGAGATTCTTTTAAATTCGCCCTCTATCCGCGAGGATAGGAGCTTTGACGATAGCTATAAGGGCATCAAACCCAAAAACCACTTTCAATTTAGAGATACTCAAAAAATATTAAATCCCCTCTACGACTATCTTTTTGATGCTTACACTTTCAATGAACAAAACAGAAGTATTTTGGGAACCCATTTTCCGAATCTATCAAATCAAATAGAGATATGGAAAAACGAGGCGTTTCCTCTTGAAGATGAACTTCACCCCTTTGGTTTAACTCCCTTTGGTACCTATCTCAATAAATCCAAAGAAATCTCTGAATTCTTTGAAAGCTATTTAGAAGCTCCCGAAGTTTCTTTTGCCGAATTTCGAATGCCAAATGAACACAGTGCATTTCACCAAGTGCATCAATTTTTAAAAAGTGTTGGTATTCAGAGGCTTCCTGAAGAGAGTGAAGCTACTTTGAGACAACTTTGGATTTTACTCTTCTCTTACGATAAACTTTTCCTAGAAACTTAAACTTGTTTATGAAGATTATTATCGATGGCTCAATGTACTCTTCTGCACCCTCGGGCGGAGTTTACCGTTACTTTAATGAGCTTATCCCCCGATTATCCCGTTTTCCAGAGGCCGAAATAAAAATCTTCGCTCAAAAAGATCCCTCCGGCATTCCCAAGGGCGAAAACATCAAGATCGCAAACGACGTTCTACCCACAGGCATTTGGCTACCTGAAGGAAAAATTAAACAGTTTTTGCGAGCAAGAAAACAGGAGATCAAAAGTTTTTTAGTTAAAAAGCAATTCTCTGGTTTGATTGATTCTGTTTATCACGCAACTTATTATACGCCTTCACCTTGGAAGTCACTCCCAGAGGTTGTCACTGTCCACGACATGATTAGCGAGCTTTTTGAAGAAACTTTTCACTTACCTCATGTTAAAACTTTAAGAGAAGCTAAAGCTCAATCACTAAAATCGGCCACTCGAGTTATTGCAATCTCTGAACGAACAAAAAAAGATCTTCAAGATATTTACAACATCCCCCCCTCGCAAATTGATGTCATCTATCATGGTGTTGACCATCAGTTTTTTTCCGAAAAACCATGCTCCGACTTTAAAAATGAGGTTTTATCAAAACACAAACTTTCAACCCCCTACTTTCTTTACGTGGGGGGCCGATTGCACCATAAAAACTTTAAACGATTTCTTGTAGCTTTTTCACAGAGCAAAGTATCTAAGGACTATCGCCTTGCCGTCGCAGGAGCTCCGTGGAACGAAGATGAAAGAGAACTTATAAAAAAACTGGCCATTTCAGATCGTATTATTCGGACAGAACATTTAAATGAAAAGGCACTTTCGGTCGCTTATCAAAACGCAGAAGCGCTCGCTTTGCCATCCTACTATGAGGGCTTTGGGCTTCCTCTCATTGAAGCCATGGCCGCAGGTTGCCCCGTCATCGCTAGTAACACAGGTCCCTTTCCGGAATTAGCTGAAGGCTCGGCTCTTTTCTTTGATCCCAAAGATGAATCTCAAATGAGCAAGGCCCTTGAGAGCATCTTAGAAACCAAAACCAGAGAGGCCCTAGTCAGCCGAGGGCTAGAACAGGCAAGAAAATTTTCATGGGATACTTCAGCAAAGAAGCACATGGAGACTTACCAAAAAGCTCTGAGCTCTTAATACCTCTTTTATGCAGTGACTTGCTTTTTAACCACACTTTGGAACTTCGTTTGTAGCCAGAGAGCAAAGGCCACCACTAGAAGAATCGATTGAGGGACTAAGTTTTCAAGGCTTGGATAAATTCCAAGCCATTCAATTCTAAAGTTTCCAGCAATAATCGTTTGGGATATAAACCCAGCCTCTTGAAAAGCATGTACCGATTTACCTGTGAGTATAAAAGCTAAAAAAAGCATCATCAAAGACGACACTGTAAAAAGTTGCTTCAAGGGAAGTCTTGCGCTGTATTTCATAATCACGCTAGAAGCTACGACTACTGCCAAAAGAGCTGTCGCCACTCCCAGTCCCAAAGCCATATCCTGCCCAGGGGATTCAATAAGAAGAGCTCTTAAGAAAAGTACCGTTTCAAAAGCTTCTCGAAAAACGCCCATGAAAGACACCACCGCTAAACCCAATAGTTTTTTATTATCAAGTGCGGATTTCACCATTTCATTGATAAAATTTCTCCATTTTCCTATTTCTGTTTTGCGGTGGAGCCAATAGCCAAAGTACAAGAGCACAACAACCCCAAGTAAAGAGATGCTTCCTTCAAGAACCTCTCTTCTCAGGCCTGAAACACCTACAACCCACCCCGAAAAAACCCAGCACAAAAGACCTACACCGAAGGCCGAAAGCCAACCCGCATGAATAAAATAAATAGCCCGCACGTTTCCCAAATTACGGACAATTCCCAGCAGAGTAATGATGAGTAGAGCAGACTCTAGAGCTTCTCTTATAAAAATTCCTCCGGCCATCGTGTAGGTCACCCAAAAAGAAGAGGGTTTTGTCGCCAACACTTCTCTAGCATCGACAAGAAGCTGCTGAGTATTTTTAAATTCTTTTTCTAGATCTCCGACAGTTACTCGCTCATCAATCTTTCTTCTAAAAGTAGATAGCGCTTGCTCAAGCTTGACAGTGAACTCAGGATTGTTGAGCCTTAGCTTAGGCTCTAGAGGCTCAATGCCGTCAAGGTAAGCTGAAATCGCTTTGGTTTTAGCAAGTTCAAATTTATTATCTTTGAAAGCATCGAAAGCAGCTTTCAAAGTGTCTTCGGTGAGAGCTATTAATGACGACTGACTACCCTCGCTCACTTCAAAAGTACGAGCTAAAGACAAGGCCGATTGAGTTTTAGAGGGATCTTTTTCCGACAAAGCTTTCAGTTCAACATCCGATAAAGAGGCCACTTGAGCTAAAGTCCATGGATGAGAGATCACTTCCGGAGATGCTTTGCCTTCGTGTCTAAGAGAGGACAAATAGAAAGCAAGATCCCAAGTCTCTTTTTCAGAAATCGAATTAAAAGCTGACATCGCAGTTCCTGGGACGCCCAAACGGATCGCATTAAAATACTGAAAAGGGGAGATCGAGTCATTTTTCGCATCTAAGAAGTTCGTGGGCTTTGGATCAAAGTTTCCACTTGAGGGGCCATCGCCTCGGCCCGTGGGACCATGGCACTGAGCACAGTTCTGAGAAAAAACTTCTTTACCGTGTTGAATATTAGGCCACTTTTCAGGGGCATTTGGAAGCGAAGAAATTTTAAAAACCTCTTGTTTCAGTTCGCTAGCTAACTTTTGAATCTGGTCAAAAGGGGCTTTGTTATCGACCAGTGTTTTAAGACGACTCAGCCCGAGCGTTAAAGGAGTCGAAGAAATTAATCGCTGCTCGCGTCGAGAGAGCTCAATCATAGTTTGAGTGAACTCTTTTTGTTCGGCATATTCAAATGAGTTTACTATTTTTCCGTTTTGAACAGCTCCGCCATAATCAGATCCGACATAATTCAACAAGTGAATCAAGCTTCGGGAAGTGTCTATTAAATTATTTCCCAATGCGATTGAAGTTAAAAACAGGAGCCATCCGAG
>DDPO01000082.1:12775-13432 GCA_002342225.1 Bdellovibrionaceae bacterium UBA2466
TCACTTTGAACCAATGTCCAGACAATTCTAACTCTCGAGTAATCGCCTAGCGTTTTAAAAGTGTCGGCAAGGAGAGAAAATTTTGCTCTAAGATCAATAGCCGTTGGCTTTCTAAGCACTTTAGAGAAATGGGAGGTAACATTTGTCATTTCAACCATTGTTTAAATGAGAAAAAAAACGAAGTCAACGAAATGGCTAAAACCTAAAATAAATAAGTAGTTTTAGTTACTTAGACTACCTCTTTTGAGGAATCCACTCGATGTCTCTAACTTTCTCGAGTTGGTTCACGAGCCTCGAAAAGACAAAGAGAAAATCTGACAAACGATTGATGTACATCATGACCCATTGATCAACGGGCTCGTTAGGAATTAAGCTTAAATGAACCGTGCTTCTTTCGGCTCGTCGACAAACGGTCCTAGCCAAATGGAGATGTGCTGCGGTTTTGCTCCCCCCAGGAAGTATAAAATGGGTCAGAGGCGGTAAGCTCTCGGTCATCACATCAATTTGCCTTTCTAAAAAATCAATATGCGCAGATGTCACTCTTTCAATTTTAGGATCAACGGTAGGTGAAGCGAGTTGGGCTCCCAAAATGAAGAGATGATTTTGCACTTGTCGCAAAGTGCTCTGAACAATGGGTTCTTGAGAGTGCGCAATCAC
>DDPO01000182.1:0-6819 GCA_002342225.1 Bdellovibrionaceae bacterium UBA2466
AAGCCGCTGCTGAATCCTTTGTGATCAAGTTGCCCGCCGATGGAGCAGATAGACTTGTTGTCACTCAACCTTGATCACAAAGTGTCGGTTCAAACCGACGCTTTGTCAGTAAGGCATACCCCGGTGGACGGTTACTGAATAGCGTCGACGCTGCGTCTTATCTTATGAACCTGCAGCTTTCTAGTCGGCCTATTGTCAACAGCCAAACTTGCCATCTCCCCGACAGATAGGCCAAGAAGTGCTCTTGCCAGTGGCATATTTTCGTTAACGAAGCATTTTTCCAGATTACTTGGTCCCTCAGAAATCGTCACGCTGATTCTCTTTGTCGGTTCATCTATAAAGCTATAAACGACTTTATCTCCTACTTCGACAAAAAGATCTGAAGCATCGCCAAATTCGCTACCAACCGCATCAACAATTTGATCTACATCATTCATCGAATCGGTCCACGAGTCACTAAAGTCAAGCTCATCATCGTAAAGAATTGCTGACGGTTCTAGTTGTGAAATTCGCCGTCGTTCAGACAGGAACGCAGCCAGTTTTTCAATAGAAGATTGTGGTTGATAAAACCAGTCAGTTGACCAGATACGATATATTCTCCCTTTCCAGCCAACGGCCTCTAAAATTTCCTGACGTATTCTGTCTCGGTCGCGTGCTGACAGCGCGCTGTGGTAAGTGGCGCCATCGCATTCAATTCCAGCAAGGAACTCACCTCGCCTGTCAGGATTTCTCACCGCGATATCTATAAAGTACCCGGCAACACCAAGCTGCGGTTTGACCTCATAGCCTAATGATGTGATTACATTCGATACCGAAATTTCGAAGTCGCTATCTGGCTCACGCTCTACTTCATCCGTAGTCACAAGCAGTCCCGTCTTGGCAAATGCCAAGTAATCACGAAGTACCTTTGTTCCTAATGGAGTGTTTTGATCGACTACAATATCTTCTGGAGACATTGACGTAAACAATTCAATCCTTTTCCGCGACCGAGTGAAAAGTACATTCAGACGTCGCCACCCATCACTTCTACTGATAGGACCAAAATTCTGTTTTACGCTCTGCGTACCGACCGCTTTTCCAAAAGTTGTCGATATAAAAATCACATCTCTTTCATCACCTTGCACATTTTCTAAGTTTTTAATAAAAAATGGCCAACCTTCAGATTCCCATCGGTCAACAAATCCGCTGGCTTCAGAGAATGTTCTAAATTTCTTATCGAGTAGCTCCTCAATTAAATCTCGTTGAGTCTGATTAAGCGTCACAATCCCAAGCGATTGATCAGGGTACTTCAATACATGCTCTAGTACTGATTCCACTACTCGATGAGCTTCTGCAACATTTCTTCGATCTTTGTAAATACCGTTATTGACAAATCTATACCTCACACCCAGATCTGCAGTTCTCGGAAAAGGTGATGGAAAAATTATTAAATTTTTGTAAAAGAAATGATTAGAAAACGCAATCAAAGACTCGTGATGAGATCTGTAGTGCCACCTCAAGCTTCGGACTGGCGTGAATATTTGCTGACAGATATCTAAGATACTTTCCATTCCGCTTGATGCAGCTGCCGTATCCTCTTCTTCGTCTACTTCCCCGTCTCCAATTCGGTCAAAGAAGCTTGTCGGTGGAAGTTGTTTTGGATCCCCTACTACAACCAATTGCTTACCCCTTGCCATTGCGACAATCGCTTCCTCCGGCCTTAGCTGCGATGCTTCATCCATAACGACTAAGTCAAATTCCAAAGCGCCTTGCTGAATATACTGCGCGACGGAAAGTGGCCCCATCATGAAGCACGGTTTATATTCCTGAAGAGCACGACCGGCTCTCCGAACTAACTCCCGTATTGGAATATGGCGCTTTTGTTTATTAATTTCACGCTGTAAGAGACTGTCCTCTGTAAAATCACCAGCCAATGCCCCGCTACTGCCAATCGGTACAGATTTTATGTGGTTAATTTTATAGGCTAAAGCAGATCCCATCAAAGAGATTATTTCCCGATCTAAAGCCTGATAATCATTTCGCATTCGGTCATGCGTCTTTGAATTGAACTTCGTTAATTCTGGAAATCCAGCAAAAATGTCGCGCCCTATTGATCGATATAGAGTATATTCGAATGAATCGGCAAGCTTGGTCGGCGGAATAATTCCCCGTTCCAGCAGATCCACGAATTGGGTCAATTCTAGGTTTTTGGCTTCCAATCTAAGATTCTGATACCTTACCCAAGATTGCAGCGGCACAGTAGTAGCTAACATTTCGTCTAGCCGCCTTAATATTTCAGTCGCCAGATGAGTCTTGTTACTACCACGAATTGGTTCTAACCATGCATTCCAAGAAAACTCCCCGAATCGTCCAATTTCGTTTAACCTTGACACAATATTTTCGAATGAATAGCGAACTTTAGCTAAAAGTTCTTTCGTTCTTATGATTTCGTCCTCGACGGTTAATGAGAGAAGGGCTTTTCTAATTGCTTCAAATAGCTTTTTTGCAATGTAATTTTGATTATCATGTTGACGCTGTGTAATAAGTTGGTTTGCATACGTTGTCGGCATTTCTAATGTTACAACAGCCCACCCCCACGAAATTGTCGATTCTATAAGCTCTAGGTCAGTATCGAGTAGACAGTAATAATTTTCTAAGTCGGCCGTTATTTCGTCATTTGTGCTTAATTGATTAACTATTAACTGACCTGCCACATCTGAATCTAACGCAGCCAATGTGCCATCGATTGTATTATGTGACTCTGCCACCAACAAGAGCTTTGTTACAAAATCGTTTGCGCTTGCCAGAGCGGTTTTTGCACTTTGTATAATTGCCTCAGAAGTTTGATACTGATCCAGTTCGGGGGCCACAACAACTTCGTTCCAAGCAGAGTTAAGTTCTAATAGTGCATGTGCCAAATTTTCCGCAACCGATAAGGGTTTGCCCTCCGATGCAAATTTTGAAGTGATATTTAATAAATTTTGCACCTCATTTATCTCAGACTCGAGTCGATCAAGCGCTGACGGCCAAGAATCGATATTCTTATTAGTAATACCGTGAAGTTCGTCTCCGCCTGCGCTAGTTAGCTGGGCCGGACCTGTTCGAAGTAACTGAAATGAGCTTTGCGCGGCTGCAATCTGTGCTCGGGCCTCCATTCTTTGAACCGCCACCGCAGGCGAAAGACTACGGCTGCACCTTGTTTCAAAAAATTCTACCGCCGACTTAATATCAGACGCTTTGCTTTGAAGTATTTCTAAGGCTGGCAGCCAACCATTGGAATTTTTTACGGTTGTAAATTCTAAAAAAGGCTGATCTAAGATCAACGTAACCGCCTGATCAGCCTCAAAAAGGAGTGCGATCTCGGAAATTAGACCACTTGCTATTGCGGAGATTTCCTCAACTTGCTCCCGTGAAATCCGCGTAACGTCAATCCGTTGATTTAGCCCTGGCCTGGTTGCTAGAGTGCGGCGGGCTTGCAGGTACCAATCGTTTAGAGACCTAATCCGCGAAGAGTCCGTAGCTAGTCCCTTAAACAGGCCACCGAGTAACAATTTCAACTCTGTATTTGAGACAAAGGCCTCTCGTCTTTCAATGTAGTCGGCAAACATCGCCAACTCGGTCGCTCGCTGCTTTGCGCTTAGCTCTGCCTCGCCTCGTCGCATACCTAAATGTGTTGCCTTTGCCTTTCTCCATTCCGAGCTAAGCAACCCAAAAAAACCGTCCTTCGAACCAAGTACGGCAGCAGATCGTCTAAGTTCTGTTACTGACGGTCTTAGGTCAATGTGAAAAATAATTGCAATGCTTGATTCAGCTTGGCTGAGGGCTTCTAATTCCTGCTCGATCAAAGTGATGGCATCGCTGATTTGAGCTTTACCGAAATGAGGCGTTCTATAGTCAAGTAGCTCAATTGGAGCAGTAGAACAAACATGCAAAAGGACACTAAGATCTTTTAGAGATTCCTCTGTACCGTCAAAGAAAACACCTAGCCCCATAGCGACCTGCCTACAGCGCTCTAAGGTCATTGAATAAGACTCGACCTGTTTAGACAACAGCACACGTCTATTTCTTAGGTCAGCAATCGAAGTGTTGATACGAATCCGCTGTACATGTTGCCTTGCATCAACCAACGACCTTTCTGAATAATCTCCACCGATAATTAAATCTGGGATGTTATCGACATTGCCAAATTCGTTAACAAATTGCGGCGAGTCGCTAAATGCAAACCTGTTACGCTCTGCGATGGACCTCACACTCACAAAGGCTTCTCTCAAACGTTGTACTACAAAGCTCAATGTTTCGGTTCGCGATGCGAGAATGGAAATCGGAACATTTGAAAGCTGAAGGTTGCCAACCTTTGCTATGCCTCGCAATATCAGTTTCGCAGCCGTAATATCTAGCGAATTGTCTTGAGGTTGACATACTTTTGAAGCTGCTTCAAAGCGATCAATCGCATCCGAAAATGCCAAGATAGCAGCCGAACTTGATTTGAGACTACTTCCCAGAAATGACGGTATGAAACGCTCACGCCTCAATTTATCTTTTAATTGTTCTAGTAGAATCGAGGAATTACGCGGTTTATTATTCAATACACTGTTTGATTGTGAAAAATACTGTCGAGCACGTCTAAGCTGTAAAGAGAATTTTCTAAATCGTTCATCTTTCTCTTGTAAAACTATGGGATCTAGATTTGAAAAAAATCTCTGCAAAAGATCCGGACAAAGCTGACCCGGCATGGGCGGTAGCCGTTCGATTGACTCGTGGGCCGCTATAACCAACTCAACGGAAGGTTCCGTCGTTAACTGATAAAGAGCAACGATCTGGCTAACTGCTTGACTAGATTGCTTTGCCAACTCAGAGGCCTCAAAGATCGTAGAAGCAATAAAATCATGATCGCTAGGCGTAGTATTTCTAAGATTTAGTCCCCACCATGGACTTTTTAAGCCATACGACTGCCCGATTTCTTCATACTGCAAAGAAATAGCCATAAGAATTGATGAACGTATTTTAACGTCATCCAATGCAAAACTTGACGATGTTCTGAAAGAAATGGAGTTCAGAGCAGTAGCAAGACTACCAAGAGACTGACGTCGCAACTCTGCAGACCAAAAAACATCATTCACAGTCAGTCCAAGCGAATTTCCAAATTTGCTGCCCATTATTTCAGCGTAACGGGAAAGCTCAGATTGCTGTCTTCGAAGAGTCTTAATCTTTGCATCCAAATTAGAGATGGCTTTATACTTTTTGTTTCGTCTTGTTGAGATATTTTCTAAAAACTGTTTTTTCTGAGTTTTGTTTGAGTGAAGTTCTAAGCAAAAATCACCAAGGCCGGCTTTGTCAAGCCGTCGTTGGACCACCTCCAATGCTGCAAGTTTTTCCGAAACAAAGAGGACTTTCTTTCCAGCAGATAAAGTTGCAGCGATTATGTTAGTAATTGTCTGTGACTTACCAGTTCCTGGCGGACCGTTAATAACCAAATTTTTCCCACTAAACACGTCGATAACAGCGCTTTGTTGCGAAGAGTCTGATTCAAATATTAAAGGTATATCATTTAATTCATGTTCATCAACTCTATAGTCTTCAGCGAAAGCTCGTCCGTCACCTGCATTTCCACCTTTCATTAAAGTTTTAACTAGATTATTTTCAAGAATTTCAGGATATTTATCAGGATCCATTGCATCATAAAGTGCTAGCTTCCCAAATGAAAGCATTCCTAGAGATAATTGATTTCTAACCTTCCATCGTCTTTTGTTTGAAACCACCTTATTGATTTCTAGAAAATATGACTCAGGACTTTGATCGTCTTCGTAATTTGGAAGCTGGATTCCAAATTCGCGTCTCACCTTCTCATACAGGGTTCTATTCGGAACTACGTCTTCTCCGTTGTGCTGCAAATCATATTGGTATGTCCCTGTCGACGACTCTAGATCTCCGAGCCTCAACATAACTGGTACCGATAAAAGGGGCGCAATCATCGGTTTATCTGAATCATCGCTTTCATAAAACTCGAGAAAGCCAAAAATGAGAAACAGCATATTTGAACCAGTTTCCTCAATCGCGCTTTTGGCTTCAGTCCTGATTTTTCTTAATAATTTTTCGAGATCAGTCGGATAAAATAATGCTTGTAAAATCAAAGTTTTTATGTTCGATTTTGAATTAATGCCTCTTGGGGCTTCATAGGATGTAGAAATACCAAGATTTTCCGCATGATCGCGTGCCTCGGGTCGCTTCCCTCCGTAATTGAGTAAGTCGGGTTCTTTAACGTACTGTATTGTGATCTTTTTCTCGTCCATGAGTTTTTCAAAGACAAGATTGAGTTCAAGATTGCCAGCAAATTGGATGCACTTACCCCTGGGATGTTTAAAATTCAGAAAGCGATTTCTTGTCGAAAGGTCCAGTAGACGAGCACGAAGCTTTTCTATTGCTTGAGCAATAGTAAGTCTACCGTTAAAGATTTCTATTTCGGCCTTAGAACTTTTGGATTTATCACTCATGTGTTTTGTAGCAAGTCAAAATGACTAATTTCTAAGTCTTTGCACATTTCAATTCTAGCGGACCAAAGTTTCCGCTACGAATTCCGTTGCTTAGCTCCCGGAATCAACTTCATCTATTTTGTCCTATACAGCACTATGTTTGCTGTTATCTTAGTGTTCTTAGTCGGCAGCCAAGTAAAGTTGTGGGCAGCCCGCAGACTTGTTTGACCTCTTCTCGCTTTTAGCTAGCTAATGCTACTTTGAAACATTGATCTGTACCACTTCTAGGTCGCCTTCGAGCGCTTATTGGTTGGGATGTAGATAATTGGACACTAGAGCCGATAGCCTTTCAAATCTTTCGACCTCACTA
>DDPO01000182.1:6880-7018 GCA_002342225.1 Bdellovibrionaceae bacterium UBA2466
TCTGTGTAGGGTATGGTCTGACAGGCTAGCCCGCCACCAAGGCCATCTTCATAACGTATGAGTGCTTGGCTATCTGCGTTTACTGAGACGGTGATCACGACAAACCAATCCTGCGTACCCAGCTCAGTAAGATGTAGG
>DDPO01000110.1 GCA_002342225.1 Bdellovibrionaceae bacterium UBA2466
AGAAATCATCGGAATACCAACCCTAATGTCTTTGACCCATTTCTCACTAACGGTTTTCACGAGGGGAACTAAAATCAGCGATGTCTTATCGCCCACTCCTCCAGTGCTGTGCTTGTCAATCCAGTATGAAGAATTGTTCCGATCGTGAATACCCGTTCTCTCAATAGTATCTCCAGATTTCCACATGAGCTCTGTCCAGACTGATAGTTCTCGGTCGGTCATTCCCCGAAAAAAAACAGCCATCAGCCAAGCCGAGAGCTGGTACTCTTTGATTTCGCCTTTTAAAAAACCATTGAGCAAAAATGTCAGTTCTTCTGGGGAATTCTCCTGACCCTCTCGCTTCTTTGCTATGATCTCTTTGGCTTGCATAAAAAACTTTGCCCCTGCAGAACCATTGAGTGATTTTTAATTTGATAGGCCTCTAAGACTGAAGCTGCGACATCTGAAAACGAATTTCTATCCCCCAAAGTCTGGCCTTCGAATCTTGGCGAATAAGCAACCAACGGCACAAACTCTCGAGTATGGTCTGAACCTCTAAATGTGGGATCACAACCATGATCTGAAGTTAAAATGAGACAATCATCTTCAGTTAACTCAGTTAAAAGCTTGGGTAAAAAAAGATCCAATTCAACCAATGAGCCAGCATAACCTTTAGGATCTCTTCGATGACCATAAAGCTGGTCAAAATCAACAAGATTTGTGAAGATAAAAGCTTGCTCATTACGATATTTTTTCATGAAATCTAGTGTGGCTTCTAAACTGTCTCGGTTGTTTCCAGTATGATTTCCTGCAGAAATTCCCCGATGCGCAAAAATATCATCGATTTTACCGACACTTAACACTTTCACATCATGTTCTTGAAGAACATCCAAGCAATTGGGAGGAGGACTAATTGAAAAATCTTTCCTATGTTCGGTTCTTTTAAAGTTTTGAGAATTTTCGCCGACAAACGGGCGAGCTATGACTCTTCCGATTTGATAAGGAATTGTGAGTCGTCGTGCAACTTCGCAAATTTGATAAAGTCGCTCCAATCCAAAAACTTTTTCATGAGCTGCAATCTGAAAAACGCTATCCCCAGAAGTATAAACGATCACTTTTCCTGTGCTTAGATGCTCTTCCCCGAGTTCTTTGATAATTTCAGTTCCACTGGCTGCTTTATTGCCTAAAACCCCAGTTATCTTGGCTTCCGTGATAAAATCATTCAGCAAATCTTGTGAAAATCCATTTGGAAAAAGCTGAAATGGAGTTTCGGTTACAAGACCCGCCAACTCCCAATGTCCTGTCGTAGTATCTTTTCCTTTGCTCTTCTCTGCCAATCGAGCAACGATAGCTTTAGGATTGATAGTTGAGGGCAATCCTTCAATAGTTCCAAGATTGCCCAACCCCATTTTTTGTAAATTGGGAAGTCGAATCCCTCCCACATTTTTGGCAACATGGGCTAAGGTATTTGAACCTTCATCACCATAGAGATTTGCATCGGGCGCGGCTCCAACACCGAATCCATCGGCTACCAAAACGACTATTCGTTTGAACTTTTTTTCGCTCAATTAGTAGGCTCCCGAAGAACTCGTAGCCCCTTGAACAATAGCTACGGAAGCGGAAGTGCCTAAGCGAGTTGCTCCAGCTTTAATCATTTTTACAGCATCATCATAGGAACGAATGCCACCACTGGCTTTAACTCCAAATCCATCTCCCACAGTTTCTCTCATCAATCGAATATCGTTTTCAGTAGCTCCACTTTTCGAAAATCCTGTCGAAGTTTTTACAAAATGGGCGCCGGCGGATTTAACAAGAGCGCAAGCAATTCGCTTCTCGACATCGGTAAGTTCACTTGTTTCTAATATCACTTTCACTGGGACACTTTGAGCTGCAAGCACAACCTGATGAATATCATTCCAAACTGCAGCGAAGTCTTTTTTTGTTAAAAGACTTCGATTTAAAACCATGTCAATCTCTTTAGCCCCGGCTTCAACAGCTAATTTCGTATCTTGACGCTTCTTTTCGGTAGAATCACTTCCGTGCGGGAAGGAAATCACTGTAATGGGTAAAACTCTTGAACCTTTTAAGCGGGTGGCAACCGTTGGGATCCATTTGGCTTCCACGCAGACTGTTTTGAACTGATGGGAAACCGCTTCGTCGCAGACTTTTAAGATCTCCTCTTCAGTCGCCTCTGGACGAAGTAGAGTATGATCGATATATTGGGCCATTGAATTTGAGTCTAATTTATCTTTTGTCATAGATTTCAAAGGTATACCTTGCTTTAAGGTTGCGTCAAATGGAACTCTGCTAACATGTCTATAGCTCGTAAACATTTAAAAATACAGGGTAAAGTTCAAGGCGTTGGGTTTCGGCAAAATGCATTTATCCTAGCTCAGAAACTAGGAGTCAAAGGCTGGGTAAAAAACACTTTTGATGGTGCCGTGGAGATTACTGTTGAAGGAGAGCCAACAAGCGTAGATTTATTTGTGGAGTGGTGCCATGAAGGGCCCATTCATTCTGTAGTAAGTTCAGTGACTATCTTGGAATCAAAGACGCTAGCCGAAGCTGAATTCAGCGTCTTTTCAATTCAAAAAACGACTTAACCTAACCCGTTTTTTTCTTTGGGTCTGGGATGACTTCCATTTCAGATAACACTTCATCGTTTGAATCGTCTTCAAGAAGGCTTTTAAAACTATCTTGCAAACTGAACTTTGATGTTAACGGTGAGGGTTCGGTTCTACTAGCCTCTCTCTTCGTAGGCCCACTTTTCAGAGGAGGCACTGCCGATTTTAAAGTTGGTGGGGTAACAACAGATATTGTTGGCTTAGGAATACTCGGAGGAGCCGTCGGCGATGACGGCGGCATTTTAGGTGCTGCAGGTGAAACTCCACTGGGCTTCGTATTTAAATTGGTCTCCTTCGGCCGCTCGGGAACTCTAGAAACAGGTTTTGCAGCTGGCTTCGCAGTTTTAGGTCTGTTTTTGATGGCCGCTTCTAAAAGACTAGGGTTCTCTATCAAATCAGTAACGTCTTCAGGATTTACTTCTTGATTGTTGACGAGCTCTAACACAGATTGCTCAAGCGTCATCATCCCATCTTTTCTACCAACTTGAATCGCACTTGAGATCTGGAATGTTTTGCCTTCTCGAATGAGATTAGAAATAGCAGTATTCACCACCATGATCTCATAAGCGCCAACGCGTCCTTTGCCTGAAGCTCGTTTGATTAGAGTTTGACTGACAACTGCTTTCAAACCCTCAGCGAGCATCGTGCGAATCATCGACTGCTGATTGGCAGGGAAAGAGTCAATGATCCTATCAACGGAAGAACCTGCACCACGAGTGTGGAGTGTCCCAAATACCAAATGGCCCGTCTCCGCTGCAGTCAAAGCCAAAGCTATGGTTTCAAGATCCCTTAATTCGCCGATCAGAATGACATCAGGATCCTCTCTGAGTGCATACTTCAAAGCGTCTGCAAACGAATGGCAGGAACTACCAATCTCCCTCTGATTGACGAGGCTTTGTTTGCTTGGATGAACAAACTCTACAGGATCTTCAACTGTCAAAATGTGAGTTTTTTGAGTCGCATTGATATGATTAACCATAGCGGCTAATGTTGTCGACTTGCCCGACCCGGTGGGCCCCGTTACTAACACCAGTCCTTTTTCAAGCTGACACAGTTCGGAAATGACAGGAGGCAACCGCAGTTCCTCTAAAGTCGGAATACGAACCGGAATTGTTCTCAAAACGGCAGCAATGCCCTTTCTAGTAAAAAATATATTCAATCTAAAATTGCCAATACCAGGGACTGCTATGCTCCTGTCCAGATTTCTTTGAGACAGCAACTTTTTTTTCTCATCCTCGTTGAGGATTTCCAATAAAAGCTCAGTGAGAATTTCATTCTCCATCACGTTTTCGTCTAAGATCTCTAATTCCCCATCTACTCTAAATCGAGTGGGCTCCCCTGAGGAAAAATGCAAGTCCGATGCTTTTCGTTCGACCGTTGCTTTCAAATAGAAATCAATTTTTGGCATGCCTTAAAAACTCCTTTAGATGACTAAACCCAATACTTCCTTATCGGCAGAAAGAGGCTGATTCTTTCGATGAAAAACCAAGCTTTATGCGCTGCATTTCTTAGCGGATAAAAATCTGTTAACCCATGAATTAGTCTCTACTTTTTTGAGAGCATCAACGCTAAGATAAACGCTAACACTAAAGAACTCATTATCTTCATGATTAAGGAATTTTTTCTTTATCAGATTTCAGAGCCTGCCGTCGGAGCCTTCGATCACTTCATGGGTGGACTTTATCTCATCAAGGGAGTCCCTCTTTTTATACAACTAGCCGTCCTCATGCTCTACCCATTAGCGTTAGGTCTTCTTCTTCAATCAGATGCAACTCAAAATGAAAAATCAAAATCAAACCGGCTTATGCTTTCTCAGTTTTGTTCTATTGTGGCCTTCAGTTTGAACTCCATTTTATTATTCACGCCATGGGACGAAAGCTTTATAAACCTTCGACACTCTTTCAATTTAGCTCATCACAACTTCTTTTCATTTAATCTGAACTCTGCATCTGAAGGCACGGCTGATTTTTTAGTGTTTTTTGTTCTGGGTTTAATGGGGAAACTCGGTCTTCCCCTCTTCGAATTGCTTTTTTTTCAGGCATGGCTCGGCGGAGTTTTATGTGTTTGGGCCATCCACAAAATTGCGATTTCCCTTCAGATTCCTAAAGCAGAAAAATGGAGCCTATTTATCGCCACTATTTTTCCGACCCTAATGCTCAACTCATCCCATGGTTTTGCCACATCTCTTTTTTCGGCAGCTATTCTTTGGGTATTTTATTTTCTATTTTTCAAGAGAGAGTTAATTCCGGGCTTTATTGTCCTCTCACTGGTACCACTCATTCGCTGGGAAGGTTTTTGGTTTCTGGCTCTATGTTATGCTTTTATTCTAAGGGATTCAAAATATCTGAGGGCCCAATTTAATTCCGTATTAATAGGAGCTCTGCTTACTTTACTACCTACGGTTGCTTTGATGCTCTACCGGTTAAAATCTTTTGGCTCTTGGATTCCGGTTCCAGTAATTTATAAAAGCAGTATTGGCAATCCCTTCTACCTTGTTTTGGGCTTCAGAAACCTATTTTTAGATCTTATATCAACACTTGCGTTCGCCTTTATTTTACCTATTCTCATGAAACTTTTGTCAGATAAGAAACTCACCCAAAACAATGGTTTGATTACCCCTCTCATGATCTTGATTTTATTTTCACTACCCTACTATCTTTCAGGAGGTGATTGGTTTCCGCCGGCCTGGGGACGGTATCTGCTTCCTTTAACTTTGTATCTCGGTCTAGTGGCTTGGAAAATTATTTCCCAAACAGAAAAGACAAAATCGAACCCACTGTTATTGACTTTTGTTTTTGGGATTATCATTTGTGCAGCCGCTCCTACTTCATCTCTGATTAGAGTTTATGAATTGATGTTTTCCCATGGCTCCGCCTTGCTATCATTAAACCTTAAAAAACGAACCGAAAACCCAACCTATCGTCCCCACTACCTTTCTCAATTAGGTTTCCATCTTAAGAACAGCACCAATCCCTCTGATAGGATTGGAAGTTCAGAATTGGCTACATTGATGTATTATTCAGAGCGGGATGCAGTCGATTTTTTAGGACTCACTGATCTAAAGTTGGCTCATATGCCTCTTAGAAAAACACCCGCTTTCGCAAGAAAAAACCCAAAAGCAGCTGAGTTACCCTTGTTAATTTTTAAAAGGATCGCGCCCGAGAGATTAGCCGAGCTTAAGCCAGAATATCTCTATCTTTTTGACTTTATGATTGAGATTTTAATGGATCAAAAAAACACTAGTGATTGGAATGATCATGACTACTTCAAAGCATTACACCGATGGGAGGCAAAGTTTAAAGACTTAGTAACACCACTTTATGGTGGAGTAGGTCAGCTTTTGGAACTTGGATACATTCCAATTGTTGTCTCGTACGACCATGATTTTTGTGCTTTATATTTTGTGCGTCAGGATCACCTGAGCATTCATCAAAAACGCCTATCTGAGTTAGGATTAATCGGAAGAAAAATCACTGAGTGAACGGATGTAATTACGTATAATCATCTGCTCTAGCCATTTTCTTGAATTGGGACCTAAAAATAATAAGCACTGCTGAAACTACAAAAATACTATTAATAATACTTGTCAGATCTGAAGCGTAAGTCATTACTGGCATTAGAAAACACATAAAAGTAAAATAATAGTAGCCCCCGAGAAAGTAATATGAAAGTCGCTCGACGAATGCGATCAAAAGCCCCATTAAAAAAGCTACTGTATACATCCCCACGAATCCATAATTCATGTAAGCTTCAGCTAGATAACTCACACCCACGCTTGTCTGATAGTCATCTTTTCCGATGATTCCGTAGGTTCTACCATACAAGTTCCAGATATGCCTCGAGGGTTTATCTGGCCATAAAAATCTCGGGATGAAAATGAAGGGCAAAGCTGAGTAGCTTTCTCCCTGCCAAAACGGGACCTCTTTCGGGGTCTTTTCTAAAACAACCTCCAACGAGTCATCTCCTGCCCGACCAAAACCTTTTGATATACTTTCACCAAGATTCTCCTCTTCGCCTTCTTCAGTGACCTCAGTGTCCAAATCAACATCCTCAACATATTTGACGTAAACAAGCGTGCCCAACAAGTCTAAACGGTCATTGACTGACATGTTTGGATTTACATAAATGGCCTTCCGATAATCGGTTTTAACATTCTGAATTAGACAAGCCACGACTCCTAGAACTACTGGAAAATATAACTTTTTGTAATTTCTTTGCAGGCATGATGCGATAAAGATATATCCCGCTAAATTACCCACCATCGTGAGGAACCCCGTGGAGAGGAAGTACCAAACCGTTGAAAATGCAACACCGAAACGCAGGTATTTTGCCAGGTTCTCATTGCCTGGAGAGTGCGAACACAAAAGCAACACCATGTCCGCAGCCATTGTTGCGAAGTGAAGTGAAATTAACCAGGTAGGTAAACTCCTAAGAAAAAGAGGCACGCAAATCACATAAATTGCTACTACGAGGAGCTGAATTCGAGTCAGTGTAAGTAGTTGATACTTTTCTTTTTCAACAAATCTAAAGAAAATAAACTGCCGCGAGAAATAATAGCTGGTGATGATCAAAATCGTACAAATAGTAAGTTCCTCGATAGCAACGGCTGCGGCGGGATACAGTTCAGATACTTTAAGATTTAAATTTAAACTGTTTAGTTTTCCGATGGAAAAAGTGAAACAATGATTAAACAAAACGAATGCAAGGTAATCGAAATGCTGACGAGAAAAACAAATAATAAAGGGAACCAGCTGAATGGTCATTAAAAGGTAAAGCTTACTCAGCGTGTATTTTGAGTTCCAACTATCCACAATGAAATAATTAATTAACCCCACAACTACAACCAAACTAATGAGTGTAACTGGGTTCACAAAAGGGACAACATTGTGCTTTTTAGCTAGAATGCTCAAGTGACCTCATCGAGATTAGATAGCTTTTAAAAAAATAATTGCCGTTATTAGACCGACTGCCCATGTAACTTTGTCTTTGAGAGCGAAAACTAGGGGGTCTTCTTTCACCAAACCCCTCGACCCTAGAATCCATATACGATTGATCCAGAATAATAGAACAGGGGTAACGAACCATAAAATCTGAGGGTGGCTGTACAACTTCTTTACCTCCCCGGTGCTCAAATAAAGGGCTAATATAAGTATTGAAAGTACCGAAGTACAAATTCCGGAAGTTTGGATTGTAATCAAATCTTGAGAATCATAGGCTCTGCGGCTTGTTGTGGATGCCGACAACAATTGAGCTTTTATTTCGGAAAAGCGTTTAATCATCGCCAGACCAAAAAAGAAAAAGACTGAAAAACTCAATAACCATTCGGACACGGAAACTTCGGATGCAAACCCCCCAGCAAAGATTCTTAAAGAATAAAATCCAGCTAAGAAAACAACATCCATCACAAGTATTTTTTTTACCCAAAAAGAATACAAAATATTCATGAGCAAATAACAACCTAAAACATGAAACACTGAAGGTGACAGATTCCATGAAAATACAACAGATAAAGTGAGACACGCAGGTATCAATAGAATAGCGGTTTTTAATGAAAGATTACCCGAGGCAAGCGGCCTATGATTCTTTGATTTTTGTCTCCGATCAGATGAGAGGTCACAAAGATCGTTAAAAACATAAACTGCCGAAGCAAGGAACGAAAAGGAAAAAAAGGTTTTTGCAGCCGCAATCCACGGTCCCCAATCAAAAAATCTATGTGCCGCGAAGACTGGTAAGAAAACCAACACATTTTTAACCCACTGATAGGGCCTCAACTCACGAACTAAAAATTTTAGGTTGCTGGATTTATCAAAAATAAATTCGGTGAGCTTACTTTTTGAACGAATCCGCCATGAGAGATAGGGCGATGGATTAATGGCAATAATCTTCTGACACTTATCCCAAACATCGAGATCACTTAAGCTATCGCCTACATAAGTGATTGGAGCGGAAGGGAACGTCTCTTCCAAAAATTTTAGTTTTGTTGAACCTTTCAAATTGATATCCGATGTCCCTACAGAAACATCAAAAAACGGGTAGAGTTGAGCAATATTGAGAACGTCCTCGTTCAAAGAGGCCGAAATTAAAACAGTTTTTTCCCCTCGGCCCCTAGCCTCTTTGACTCGGTCTAAAACCTCCTGTCGGACAGGGAGGGTCGAATAATCCAGTGTGGTTTCAGTACTCAACCAACGTTTAAAACTTAATTTTCCGCCTAAAAGTTTTAGAGGAATCTTGAGTAAGTTAAGGGGAGCATGAGCGGCTAAATTGACGATTCTTTCCAATAGCAAATCAGTTTTAAGCAGTGAGTCATCTAAATCCACTGCAAAAACAGGCTGGCATTCGTCACGGAGAGGTTGTGCTCCCACGGCGGTGGCTCCAAGGTAAAGAAATTTGAGAAGGAAAACAGGTGATAGATCTATTTTAGAAGGAACCCAAAAGTAATCAATGAATAGTTATAACGCTTGGCGCTCGGATAGGGTTAGGTGGTTTCTTGCGGGCTAATTTCCATCAGTACCGCTCCGGTCTCCACAGCTTGGCCTTCCTTAACCATGACGCTCTGGACCTTCCCACTAATACTCGCTCTTAATTCATTCTCCATTTTCATGGCTTCCATAACCATGACTGACTCTCCCTTTTCTACAGAGTCTCCTACTTTTTTTATCATTTTAACAATTTTTCCAGGCATCTTGGCGTAGACAATATTCTCTTGCTCAAGCTCGGTCCCTCGAAGAAGCCCCACAATTCTTCGATACTCGCTTTCTACTAAAAAATTTAAGTTACCTTCAGGCCTCGAGACGACAAAATCAGTTTTATTGCCCACGACATTGGCACTGAAAACTGCTTCCGGACTGACAAAAGTGCAATCATTTCCAAAAAAGGTCAAATCAACCGGTTGCTCCGTTTCATCACCAAAGGTCACCAAGAGCTGCTGATTTTTTGATTCGACACGGACTCGATATTCTCTTTCTCTATAACGAATATAGAACAACATCAGCGCATCCCCTCCTCTCGACCATAAGCTTTCCATCGGGAGTTCTCGTTGCTCTCTTTGGCACCTTTGTATTCTTTGCCATAAGCAGAGACAGCGGCCGCGACCAAAGCCATTTTTAACTCAGAGTCATTCGGGATTTTTTCTTGATAGTTGAAATCTTCTCCGATCAATCGAGTTGTGTAGTTACCACTTAAAAATTTAGGATTGTCTAAAATCTGTAAATGTAATGGAACATTTGTCTTAATTCCATTGAGTGTCGTGTCTTTCAATGCTGCTTTGCCTCTTAAAATGGCTTCTTGTCTGTCACGTCCCCACACTGAAACTTTAGCAATCATAGAATCGTAAAACACCGGGATGTCATACCCACGATACACATGAGAATCAACTCTAACCCCAATACCCATGGGAAATTGAACGCCAGTAACTCTTCCTGCTTGCGGTAAGAACTTCTCTGGATCTTCTGCATTTATCCGAAATTCAATACTGTGTCCCCGTCGTTGCACTTCCTCTTGAGCAAAGGACAACTTTTCTCCGAAAGCAACCCTAAGTTGTTCTTTCACGATATCAATGCCGGTTACCCACTCAGTCACTGGGTGCTCTACTTGCAATCTTGTGTTCATTTCCATGAAATAGAAATTTTCTTGATCATCCATCAAAAACTCGATAGTGCCCGCATTAAGATATCCAATCTCTCGAGTTGCCTTAACAGCAGCTTCGCACAACTTCATCCGTGTTTTTTCACTCAAAAAAGGACTCGTGCATTCTTCAATCACTTTTTGATGTCGACGCTGAACTGAGCACTCACGCTCAAACAGATGACAAACATTTCCATGAGTATCTGCTATTACTTGAACTTCAATGTGATGGGGTGATGAGACATATCTTTCCAAATAGAGTCGCCCATCTCCAAAGGCCTTGGATGCTTCTGAATGTGCACGTTGAAAGAGATTTAGGAACTCATCCTCCTTCATCACAAGCCGCATTCCACGCCCGCCACCACCAGCAAGAGCTTTAATCATGAGAGGGAAACCAATCTCTTTCGCTTTTTGAAAAGCCTCATTGGCATCAGTCATCCCATCTTTAGTTCCAGGGACTAAAGGAAGTCCACCGATATTGGCCATGGTTTTGCGGGCCTCAACTTTGTCCCCCATAGTTTTGATGGCCTTCGCTGAAGGTCCAATGAAAACAAGCCCAGCATCTTGAACGGCTTGAGCAAAAACTTCCTTCTCAGACAGGAATCCATAACCTGGATGAATAGCATCTGCTCTAAGAATTTTCGCTGCCTTCATCACAGAATCCACATTCAGGTAACTTTGAATTGAAGGTCCCTCGCCCACACAATAGGCCGCTTCTGCTCTAGAGACATGGGAGGACGTCCGATCTGCGGCTGAGTAAATAGCTAACGGGATATTTCCCGATTCTCTGATCGCGCGCATTACACGAACGGCAATTTCACCTCGATTAGCGACTAAAATTCTTTTGGGTTTTGTTGTTTTAATAGTCACAGTGGAATATTTCCGTGTTTTTTGGGTGGCATTTTATCCCGTTTATTTTTTAACATCTCTAAAGCCTGTATTAGTTTCGGACGAGTGGTTTCAGGGAAAATAATCTCGTCAACAAATCCCAATTCAGCAGCTTTGTAAGGTGTAGCAAAAGTATCTTCGTAATCTTGTACCAATTTTTTTCTCTCGGCTTCAGCGTCTTGAGCTTTTTGTAACTCTCCTCTAAAGACGATAGCCACTGCCCCTTCAGGACCCATCACCGCAATCTCGGCAGAGGGATACGTGAAGTTAACGTCTGAACGAAGATGCTTAGAGGCCATCACACAATAGGCTCCACCATAAGCTTTGCGAGTAATGACGGTGATTTTGGGAACAGTTGCCTCTGCATAAGCATAAAGGAGTTTTGCGCCATGCTTAATAATTCCGCCAAATTCCTGCTCCGTTCCGGGAAGAAATCCGGGGACATCAACAAAAGTTACAATGGGTATGTTAAAAGCATCACAGAAGCGAACAAAACGAGCAGCTTTCAAGGATGCATTGTTGTCTAAACAGCCTGCCAGAACTTTGGGTTGGTTTGCAACAATGCCTACACTACGCCCCTTCAAACTCGCAAAACCAATCACAATGTTTTGTGCATAATCTTTCTGTACTTCAAAGAAATAATTGTCATCTACGACTGCTTCTATGACCTCTTTGATGTCATAGGCCTGTTTTGGATTCTCTGGGATGAGAGTACGTAATTTGGTTTCTTTCCGCTCAGCAGGGTCGCTCGTTTTGATTAAAGGAACGTCATCCAAATTGTTTGAAGGCAAATAGCTTAAGAGTTCCCTGATGAGAAGAAGACAGCTTTTCTCATCGTCACTTGCGAAATGACAAACTCCACTTCGGGTACTATGAGTGACAGCTCCCCCTAACTCTTCCATGGTCACTTCTTCGTGGGTTACAGTTTTAATGACATCGGGTCCGGTTAAAAACATGTAGCTCGATTTTTTAACCATGAAAATAAAGTCAGTAATTCCTGGGCTGTAAACCGCTCCTCCTGCACAAGGTCCCATGATGCAAGAAATTTGTGGAACTACTCCCGAGGCCATCGTATTTCGATAAAAGATTTCGGCGTATCCACCCAGTGATTCAACACCCTCTTGAATTCTTGCTCCTCCTGAATCATTAAGGCCGATAACCGGTTTACCGTTCTTCAGAGCTAGATCAAGAAGCTTACAAATCTTTTTAGATTGTGTGCCCGACAGAGATCCGCCGAACACAGTAAAATCTTGAGCATAAACATAAACGTGTCGCCCGGAGATGGTGCCGTACCCCGTGATAACTCCATCACCTAGGATTTTTTTATTCTCCATTCCAAAATCGCTACATCGATGAGTCATGAACTTATCAAGCTCGACAAAACTACCCTCATCGAGCAAAAATAAAATTCGTTCTCGAGCCGTCATTTTGCCGCGATCATGCTGCTGCTTGATTCTCTCGGCACCGCCAGCTAATTCGGCTTCTTGGTTTTTCTTATGCAGAAGTTGAAATTTTTCATCAAGGTTCATAGGCGCCGATCGAACCATTGGCACTTAATGAAGTCAAGAATGTTGAGGGTTTAACTGGGCAAGGACCATCGAAGTAACGCAACGCGCCATCAGAGACGTTCCCACTTCACGGACTCTCGGTAATTGAAGCGATCCAATCTTTCACCCCACTCTACGTAGAGGTCGAAAGCTTGTTGGGCAGTTTCAAACTTTTTAAAAAACAAGGGGCTAACTTCTGAGGGGGAAATCTTCATATCCACAATGGCCTGATAAATGGCATGTCCCAAAAGATGTCCTAAAATTTTTGCAGTCTTGTAATAAAGAGTATTCTTTTGGGGGGACTCTGGGAGAAATAAGACGACATTACTGGGTCTAGAGGCCATCTCCCAATTCAGATGCCAGAGAGCTAATTTAGCACTTTCAGTGTTTTCATCTTGATATTTTGTAGGCTTGCTCGCGAGATGTTTTTTGAGATCAACTCGGCCATTACATTTTCTTTTAGGATTAATGATTTTAGCGCCCAAGAAACCTATCGCTTCCACCCAGACAAACCTGTAGAAATCGGACTTTGGATTTTCAAAAGTTGATGAGAAACCACTAAGCTCGGAGTGAAGATAAATGCTCGACTGAGCAGCTACATGATTAAGACTCAGAGAATTTAAACAAATGATATTTTTTCTTGGAATAAAATGACTTTTAAAAAGCTTTGCATATTTCAAATCAAGAGATAGGGAAACTTTTTGATCGTCCGATTCATCGGATGCATCCTGAGATAGAAGCTCTAGATCTAAAGGTCCAAAGATCTGAAAGCCCTCAAGTTTCGGTAATACTATTCCTAAAAACTTACCAATGACCGAAGTTAAATCTTGCACCTCATCTGAATAATCCATTTCCTCAAAAGCCTGAGCTGCACTTTCTAGTGGAGGAATTCCCCCCGTTTGAGCCATAAGTTCTGTCCAATTTAAATGGCTTTTAAGCTTCACCCAGGGGGGAGTATTCATCACACAAAAGATGTTTTTTTTGATTTGAACAACATCTACGAAGCTTTCTAAGCCCCGTTCAACGAGCTTCCAGTAAATAGGCTCTACATTCTGATGCACAATAACGGTTCGCCGTTTGGCCTTCTGTTTCTTCAAAAGAGATCGAAATTCTTGAGGAAGGTGCTTCTCTGCAAGATGAAGATCACCGATCAAAACAAAAACAATCGCATTGGGATCTTTTACAGTAATTTCTGTGATTACTTTGGCTGCAAACTGGTCCCTTTTTTTCAGATTGGGCCGGATAGCACCGCCCGGGTGATTAATGCCTTTGATATCAATCTGGTGATCTCTGGCAAATTCAAACAGGGCTTTGTAGTGCTCCCACGGAAAACCCCAATTGGCTTGAAAACCAATTCGCTTTAAAAACTCCTTTTCAGATAATTTACCCAGCAAAAATTTTTTCACCCAAACATCATGATGAGGCGTCAGCATCTCAAGCGCCAAAAAAACCCTCCGATTTTTCCGTTTTAAGACCCTGATGGAGTCTCTTAAAATACGGATAACGGTTCGCTGGGCCTGGGCCAGAGTATGGTAGTCCCCAAGGAAAATAACCTGCCCCTTTAAGACTTCTAATAAAAGCTCTCGTTTTGTGCTAAGTGCCGAATATTTTTGATTTTCTTTTGAATATTGCTTGAAATACTGTTTTAGCTCTGGCTGAAGTCCGCCGAACATAGAACTAGCATGTTCTTTCAACTTGTCGTACATACTGCGTTGAATCTTTATGAGAGCAGTTCTAGGTAACATAAATTCGAAATTTTCTATGGGTACAAACTTGAACTCAACTATCTTTATGATATCTCAAGTTATCGTAACCTTTACTTTAATTTTTGCGGCTCAAAGCGTTATTGCTACCGAACCCCCGCCCTCCGAATCCGCAAAAACTGAAACCAATCTATCATCCATTTTAAAATCCACCCTTCAACAGAATGGGATGATTAAAGAGGCGGAGCAAGACATAGAAATAGCCCGGTCTCAAATTGAACTAGCAAGAGCGGCCCTATTTCCGAGAGCCAATGCGACTATTTTGGCGGCACCCATGTTTGAAGTCAGAGGGGACACCAACAGTTTCACAACGAACACAAAAAAATGGGGTCCGCTTTTAATTGGAAGTCTTCAAATCACCGAACCCTTGTACTCCTTTGGAATGATTCCCAGCTATCAAAAAGCGGCCGAAGGTCAAATGGAAGCCAAAAGCGAATTAGCCCGTGCAAAACGCAACGAAGTCACTTTGATGGCCAAAGAGTTTTACTATGGGTATTTGATGGCAAGAGACTTAGAATCACTAGTGGATGATCTTATATCGTTCTTAGAGGAAGCAGTTAAGACCGCAGACGATTCTTCTGGCGAAAAGAAATCGAAAAACCCAGTGAAACCTCATGACCTGTACAAACTGAAAACTGTTCTAGCTGATCTCCAACAGAAAAAGCTTTACGCTCAATCGGCCAAAAAAACGGCCGAAAAAGCCTTGGCGTGGGTAGCTGGAGCTTCCGTTGAAAATCTTGAGAATCTCGACTCAGGTGTGGAAGTCTATGAGAAAAAGTCCCTTGAAGATTACCTAGAAACAGCGAAGAAAAACCGTCCTGAGTTCAAAGCCATTTCTGCCGGCCTTAGAGCCCGAACAGCGCTTCGAGATGCGAAAGATGCTCAAAGTTATCCCGTTATTTTTGTCGGAGGTATGATTACCAAAGCATGGTCGCCCGTCGCAGACAAACAGATGTCCATTTTCGCGAACGATCCTTTCAATGGTATTCAGGGCGGACTAGGACTCGGTGTACGATTTGACCTTGAGTTTGCAAGGCAATCTGCGGAAGTTCATGAACAGCAAGCTGAGATCATGAAACTTCAAGCGACTGAAACCTATGCTCTACCCGGTATTGAGCTCCAAGTTAAAAAAGCCTTTTGGGAGCTTGAACAAGCGGCTCAAGGTTTAGAAATCGCAGAGAACAGAAAAAAACTAAGCAAGAAATGGTTCGTCTCAAACGCGATGGGTTTTTCTATTGGAATCACTCCGGCTAAAGACCTCATGGAATCACTCGAAGGCAGTGGTAACGCTAGAAAAAACTACATTGAAACTGTCTATGGTCTCAATATGGCTCTGGCTCGCTTAAGCCAAGCTGTGGGAACCGAAATTACCCAACTTAAATATCAATAGAAAAAAATCATTTTTTCATTGGTCTCTGCCCAGGGGATTTAGTTGGGACTTTTTTCTTCTTAAAAATCCGAAGAACTAAAATAGCTATCACTGCACCTGCCCCCGAAAGCCAGACTATACTCATGTCGTCTCCGCTTGCATTGGGATCTGTCTTAGGTGCTGTAGGCGCATTTTTTTTTGTGTTCAAACGGGAGATGAGCAAATCTTTTTGGGCAGCAGGTCCCAAAATAGTATTTCCAGGTATCGATCCCTTCCCTTGCATGGAGGGTATGCTCGATTCAAACTCGGTACTAGGTTTAAGGGATGAAATCATTTTTTCAAATTTGGGGGCCATTTTCGTATAGTAATCATCCGAAACGATATAGGTGATCAAGATAGCTAGTTTATTCTGTACAGTAGCTGTATATCGGGCCCAAAACCCAGGGAGTTCCGAGTTATATTGAAGTGAATCTATCCAAGTAAAGCCGTTGATATTTCGTCGACGAACATAGCTAATTTTGGATTCAATTTCCTTCCCACTTTCATCCATGATAGTTCTCGGAGTTTTGAGATACTTTTCATAGGAATCCAAACTATCCCATTCACCTGCAATAGTAGCTATAGACAAAACAATCGACTCTTTGCGCTCGGGCTCTTGCGTTCCCTGACATATATAAACATTATTGTTGATCTCACAGCGCCAAGAATCAGGGTGATCAAAAGTTACATAATGGGTTTTGAGTCCAAAAGCTGCAGAGGCAATGAAAAAAATGAAAAGTGAACGCATGGTTAAGCCCCCTCCCTCTCAATATTTTAACACAGATTCAATCTCTTGTTTGAGTTCCGATAATTCTGAATAAAATATTTCCCGCTTGTTCACGGCTTTTTGAATTGGGGTTCCAGGTACATGGCGAATCAAAATCTTTTTTACTTTTTCTCCATAATCAGCAGTCTCACATATTCGACGGTAGATCTGCAGGTCTTGCTCCCCACTGTCTCCGATTAAAATACATTTTTGATGACTGACTTGGCTTAAGACTCGATTAATAGTTCGCCATTTATGACCGAACCGACCATAACCTAACCATCTCATGAAAACGGGCCCCTCAGGAAACTGTCTATCTCTTAAAAATTTCAAAAGGAAAGGGGCCAGTTCATAGGGAGTACTAGTCACATAAACTATCATCGAATTTTGCCTTGCTAAAGATTGATAAAACTCAGCCATACCTTCAATAGCTTCATACTGATAGTAATGTCCCTTTAACAGTCCGTTTAAAATAGAGTAAAAAGAGGTCGACTTTGCAACATTACTATCTTTGATAGTGTCATCAATATCCGAAATAATAACTGAGTCGATTTTCTCGTTAAGAAAAAACACGGGCGCACTCAAAAGCTGATAATCACCAATTTTAACTTTCCCAAAAATAGTCTCAACCCCAGTGGGTTGAATTCGAACCCAAGAAACTCTCGGACTCGTTTCGGGCAATTGCCACGGCATTTGTAAGTGCAAGAAACCCCTCGCCTCTGAACTGGCTTCGATAGTTCGAAGATTATTTTCACTAAAGGAAACTTGAAACTTAACCCTTTCGAAAAACTCTAAATCTGGAATGCCCCTCAAAATTCGATGAAAGAGCCTACGCGGTTTAAATCCCAAAACCTCCTCTTGGGTTCCGTTGAACACCACTGCCTGGAGAGAAGTAAATCCTGGAGTAGCTAGAGTCGGGATTGCCAATATCGATTTTTGAGACCGATAAAGTGCCAAAATTTCTAACACCTTAAAAAAACAGACCTCAAAACTTTTAAAGAATCGAATCCAATGAGCCCACCACTTTGGTCTAGGCAACTCACTCAATCGGATACTTGAGCGAAACTCTTTGGAGTATCTAGATTTCATAATTCATTATAATCGCACTCGTCTTTTCCCAATTGTTAAGTTTTCTTCACAATTTGCCGATACGTACCATGAAAAGCCCTTTGTATGAAACAATCTATGACTAATAGCACAAACTACTATTTTTTCCTGTTTCTGAAGGTTTACGCCCTAACTTTATTACTCTCGCCATTCGTCCAAAGTGCATTCTCTCTAAATGAACTGGTTGAGATGTACCAATCTCCACAGGGATTAGGTATGGGAAATGCTTTAACGGCTGATGCAACAGGCTATCAAGCCATTTTTTACAATCCCGCTGGCGTAGCAAATCAGCCCAAACGAAAGTGGGAAGTTAACTTACTGGACCTCCAAGGCGGATTAGCTTTGAACTCTGTTAGCCACGTTTGGACCAATCAAAGCTTCGGTCCCGACAGAATGTGGGGAGAGTTGAAACATCATCCAGGAAACTATCAATTTTTAAATGCTGCATCTCTACCCTCAGTAACTGTGAGGGGACTTAGTATCTCTTTGATTGGTTCCTATCGGTTCGCGGCTTTATCGGATGGCTCAACGATCGACACCGATTTATCAAAAGATGTAGGTGTTGCTTTTGCGGTGGGACGTTCTTTTGGTGGAAATATTCTGAAACTTGGTCTTACCACCAAAGCTTTAATCAGAAATCAAATGAAGGGTCAGTTTAGTCATGACACATTGGCAGGTCTGAACGATTCTTCATTTCCGAGTCTTTTCAAAGAGGGGTGGGCAGTCGGATTTGATCTCGGAATGCTCGTAACCTTACCAGAAAAATTTTTACCTACACTAGGTATTGTTTGGAAAGACGCTTTTGGCACTCACTTTAAAAGCTCTAATATCTTAAACTCCCAAGCTACCGGCAAACCAGACCCCATCAATCAAAGTGTGAACGCAGCATTGTCTATTCATCCCATTTTTAGCCCAAGACTCAAATCGACCATAGCTCTTGAATACAAACACTTGGAATTGCCTCATCTGCAATTTAGGAAACATCTCCATGTCGGGTTTCAACTCGAACACATCAAAGAGGTTTACTTCTGGGCAGGCCTGTATCAGCTCTACCCCACTGCCGGATTCGGGTATCGCGTCAAGGGCGGAAATCTAGAACTGGTAACTTATGCAGTTGACGTTGGCGATGGAAACGAGAACCAAGAGAATCGAAGATTTAGTTTTCGATACACTATTAGTTTTTAAAAATGAAAACTCTCATTAAATTCTATGCCCTCGTTATGACAGTCCCGTTATTCGGAGGGCTTTTACAAAACACATTTGAAGGTGTTCGCCCCACAGGCATGGGAAATGCTTTCATTGCTTTGGCAGACGATGCCAATGCTCTTTGGTACAACCCGGCGGGCCTAGCAAATATCGAAGGTGTTCATGTGAATTTATTCAACTTTTTTCTGGGAGTTGATTCCAAGGATACGTTAGACCGAATTCATAAAGCTATTTTTAAAGGAGATTCAGCCAATCTCGTCAGGCAAGATAAACAGTTTTTAAGATTCAACTTCATGCCATCCGTCATTATGCCTCATTTTGGAGTCAGTATTTTCAGTCAAACCAAAGGGTATTTTGATATATCTGATATTTTAAACACCGGTCTTAAAGCACACACCTATCATGACCAAGGACTCATTGCTGGAGGGGCTTTCAACCTCACTGAAAGCTTATCTTTAGGAGTCTCAGTAAGGGCTTTCTATCGCGGAGGGGTCGATCTTGAGCTAACTTCAGATGAGGTTATCGACCAATACGGAGCTAATGCAGTCGACCTAGTTGATAATATCTACCAAGAAATTTCGAATAGATCTGGACACGGGTATGCCATCGCGCTCAACGCGGGAATTAAAATGAAAGTCCCGCTGAAATCGAAAGGCAGAAATAGTCCTTCTCTATTTTTAGCTGCTACTGCTGAAGACATTGGAAACACCACCTTCAAAGCTATGGAATCTCATCTTCCTCCCAACGCAGTCAAACAGAGCTTTCACTTCGGCTCCGCTCTAATATATCCATTTCACAAAAATTGGACGTGGAATATAACTGCCGACTTACGAAATGCATTCGAGCATACTGATATTATCAAACTTCTCCACGCAGGCACTGAACTCAAGAACCCCATTTTTGGTCTTCGAATGGGGGCTAATCAGGGCTACCTTGCCTATGGATTAA
>DDPO01000049.1:0-13727 GCA_002342225.1 Bdellovibrionaceae bacterium UBA2466
CAAAGGGATCAGGTATGAAAAATTAAAAAAATCTACCAGAACCATCCGCCGAAATTAGCCCCATAGAGCGGAAGCCCAACATAATAGGACCAAAAAAATCCCGGGGCTGCAATAGGAGGCAAAACAATTCCGGGAGTCATCCAAGGATAAAAAGTTGCAGCCATGTACCGATAAAATAATAGGTAAGGTCCGTAGTTCCAATAAACCGGAAAATAACTGTTCCAGAATACCGGAAAATTATAGATACCTACCCCCATTCTGACCGCGTAAACCATCCAACCCGCCCAAATATTTTGCCAAACATAATTAAATTGGGGCTGCATCATGAAGTAGTTATACATCGGAATCCACGGATAAAACTGCGGAGGCATTCCTTGTGGAATCTGGGGATTAAATGCTGGAGGTGGATAACCCACATTGGCAGGTGGCGTATTGGGATTTGACGGGGCGTAGGGCTGCTGAGGGTAATACGGAGCTTGCGTGATCGGGCCTGATGAGTAACCGGGCCTCTGATTGCCAACTCCAATATCATTTTTTCCGCAGCCTACAAAAAACAAGAAAACAAAAGCTGCTAAGAAAACGCGCAACATAAATATCTCCACCGCATCCCACGTTCCAATCTCAGCTGGGCGAGCTCCTATAAAGGAGACCCACCCGATGGGCGAGATATGCAATCCCGTGCCAACTGGCAGTGTGCAGCACAAAGTGCTCGAAATGGAGTCGCGTCATGTTTAGGAAACAGGCGAAAGTGACAATTTTGGCGTTAGTTCATGTTCCAGTCATGAATAGCGATCCCCTGAGGGGCTAGGTGAGAGAATTTCTTGGTCAACTGCTCGGTCAATTTTGTTTTAAACCGAGCAAATCCCTTGCTGGCTTCAGCGGCTTGGAAATCTTCGACATAAAAATCACTTCCAACTTCAAATAGAGTATCCAAAACTTTTGCATGGTTGAGCACTAAATTTTTCTTACAAGCTTCATCCATGCAGTTGAATAAAAGAGTAAATTGGGCTTGAGCCATATGGGTATCTTTTTTATCCATGAACCCCACAACAATACCCTTAATTTCGTGGGGTTTGTTAGCTTCCTCATGACCAGTTGAAGCTATCTCTCGATGTTCCTCTTTCGGGGCCAGCACGACAGGCTTCTCTGGTCCTTTGTAAATTTTCCACAGAGAAGAAAGGGTCAACAAAGAACCCGTCACAATGACAGTGGCTAATATGAAAACAAGTGCGAGTTTTATCTTAGTCCCACGCGAAGCATAGTTGATGAAACGAAGCAGATTGGAGTCTTGCATATGGAGGAAATTATATCCCCCTTTTATCCTGCAAGCTATTGAAGTAATCGGAAAAGCGCTGGTTGAGCCACTCTCCGAGGCAAGTTTGCCACACATAGACGAGAGCTTGATTCAAAGAGTCAGTGGCCATCTGCTCAAACCAAGTCGGTACGAATTTTCCAAAGTCTAAACGACCCACTTTAAGGTAATAAACTTTGACTGAAACTTTCTCAGCGTTGTCCGGAATGGTAACTTTAGCGCGAACCTCGACTCGATCTGCAGCAATAGAGCCCGATGCAGAGACATTCAAACAACTTGAGAGGTCACCTAAATATTCCCCCTCAACTCTTCCCGAAGCATCCACGATGGAAGCGTAGATATCCATTTCATTCTCAGCTGAGAGATCCATTTTAACAGTTTCAAAAAGGCCTTTAACTTTCGCACGTCCTGTATAAAAACCCCTAGGACAAACCCTGGGGGTAAAGTTTTTCCCACCAAACCAATTTCCCTCTAAGGATTTGTGCTCTTTTAGAAAGTCTCCCGACATAATGGAGGGATTAGTAGAGTCAGCTATAAGACTGTTTCCCGCAAAAAACACAACCGCAACAAGACACAACAACTTAACTCGATTCATCAGGGCTCCTTAACGCTTGAGAATGCTATAAATTAGCTAAAATGACTACAGCGTGTCAATCCTCAGTTTGTTTTTTTTGATGACTCATAACGTTAATAGTTTCAGATAGTTAGCCGCACCTCGCCAAGAGGTGCGGCTTTTAACTCTATGGACTGAACTCTCCGATCCGAGCGGGTTCAGTCGTAAGAACCTGGGCTAACTTTTGAAGATGAGACTCCTTCACTTTCTGAATTGAGCCCTTGAGCCACCTTCGTAGAGTAGTTTTATGAACACCTGCAACTTCAGCTACCCAATATTTTTTAAGGTCCTGAGCTGCAATCAGACGTTGAATCTCTTCCACTTTGAGTTTGTAACAAGGTTTCATTTTAACTCCTTTTTAGTTTTCAAAAGGAATCAACTTGCAAGAAAAGACCAATGTTGTTTCAGACTAACTTAGAAATAGGGGGGTCCAGGAAAAGATCCTGTAATCCAGAAAAAATGCTCTCATCTTAAAAAGTGTTTTCGGTAGCAACATCACCATTGAGTTTCGAATTAGCCCAAATTTCCCCAGTGGATTCTAAATAGCACCATCCCTGATTGAGTTCAGTTGGATGAACTGTCCCTTTGGGTCCTTCACACTTGAAAATCTTATTGAAATAGGAGCTTGGAAGCTTAGGCTCAGTCCAAGGATTCTTTGGAATCTCGCCAGTTGTATCAACTATTTTGCTGCCTTTTAGGACGGGGTGGACATCTAAAAAGGAATTCGCTTGCATCTCTTCGAAAGTAGGAAACTTAGGAGTAGATTGGGAGGGATCCTCTTTCAACTGAATCGAAGCCGATGCAATCACAATCGCGGATCTTAAAGTGCCCAATGCGGCTTGAGTCGTAGCGTTTTTTGCATCTCTTCTAAAATCGATGAAATTAGGAATGGCAATAGCAGCCAAAATAACAAGCAAACCCACCACCATTACGAGCTCAACAAAAGTAAATCCATACCGATTTAAGGGGCTTCTCAGCATTTCTTTAATGTTAAAACAGTCATCAAGGTTTGCTCAAGAACAAAAAGCCGAAGTTGACTTTGGGGAGCTGACTGAATAGCACCGTTGCATGTCCGTTCAATCTTCAACTTTTAAATTAAAAATACAGACCCCCTCCGATTGGGTAGAAACTGCCCTAAGCGATTTTAATGCCTTTTTGGTAGACCACGCTTCATGCGAGAGAAAGGCCTCGGCCGTTGGAATGTCATTCGTGGTTCGCTACCCCGATCGTCCCGAAATCATCGAACCCATGATCAACTTTGCTCGCGAGGAGCTTGAACATTTTCATCAAGTTTATAGGTTGATAGCTCAGCGGAACCTCATTCTTCCGCCTGATGAAGAAGATGCATACGTGGGAAAAATGATGAAACAGGTTCGATTCGGACGCGATGAAAGGTTTCTCGACCGACTTCTTGTCTCATCTGTTATTGAAGCCAGAGGCTGTGAGCGACTTTATATTGTGGCGGAGAGTCTTCCTGAAGGAGATCTTAAAGCCTTTTATCGTAGACTGGCTCGTGCGGAGGGAACACATCAGGATCTCTTTCTAAAACTCTCGTACCTTTACTTTCCAGAAGGAACTGTTCAAAAACGACTCGACGAATGGCTGGAGATTGAAGCCAACGCTATCACATCGGTCCCCTATCGTTCGGCGCTTCACTAGGAAGTCACTTGAACTCCATTATCAAATATTTAGATACGTATGCTGAACCCGAGATACCCAAAGGGCTTTTTCGATCCACTTTTTTTCCGATAAAAGAAAAACAATACCAATTTTGTGTCGTAGTTCCACTTTACGGAGAAGCTTCATTGTGGCTTGAACATGGGCTCAAATCACTTCTCGATGCCTCAGCCCACCAGCACCACCAGACTCTGATCATCGCTGTCATCAACCGCCACGAATTATCGGAGCCTTGGATTCAAGAGGAAAATGATTCCATCCTAAAATATTTGGAACGCTTTCCCAAAAGAAAAATTGCCGATTTCAATCAAATGAATCTCTTTCAAATCTCTCCCTCTGCCGATTTACTAGCACTGGACCACAATACCGAACCTTATCTTTTTCATTCCAAAGAAGGAGTTGGTAAGGCTAGAAAAGTTGGTTGTGATCTCGCTCTTGCACTTGCAACAACACCTCATCTTCGTTGCAAGTACATTCACACCACCGATGGAGATGCTGTTGTTGATAAAGATTACTTTGAGATCGAAACAACCACTCAAGCTGATATTCTTCTCCATCCTTATGTTCATGTGGGGAATTATGAACAAATGAAAGCTCTCAAGATCTATGAAAATTCGCTCAGGTATTATGTAACAGGGCTCAAATATGCCAAATCCCCTTATGCACATGAGTCTCTAGGTAGCACCATCGCAACAACACCCGACTGTTACGCGAAAGTCCGAGGATTTCCGAAACGAAATGCAGCTGAAGATTTCTATTTCCTCAACAAAGCAGTCAAAGTGGGAAAACTACATCAATCTGAAAAAGGGCTCGTGAAACTCATTGGTCGGAAAAGCCATCGAGTGCCATTTGGCACTGGAGTTGGAACTGAAAAGGTGTGGCAAACCCTTTCAAAAAATGAAATCCCCAAATTTTACGATCCAAAATCATTTGAAGTTCTAAAAAATTTAATTTTTGAGATTGAACAATGGAGTCAAACTCCTCGGACTCAGCCTGACAAGATAAAAATCACCCAATCTATCGGAAAAGGAACCATTCAAACCGACATTTCCAAGCTAAAAACCTTGCTGGAAACTTTAGGATTTTTCTCAATATTAGAAACGGCCAAACTGCAGCGCAAGAACTCCGAAGCAATTTTAAAACATTGTCATGAAAGTTGGGATGGCTTTAAAACACTTAAATTCATTCACGGCTTGAGGGACAACTATTTTCCTGAAATTGAAATGGGTCAGGCGCTCATAGGCTATGAGGCTTGAGCGACTCTTTGAGAAATGGGAAGAGTAATCGAAAATGTGGTTCCTTTACCCAACTCACTATTTACCGAAATATTTCCATGGTGTTTTTGAATCAAACCGTAAGCGATACTCAATCCTAAACCAGTCCCCTCACCCACCTTTTTTGTGGTAAAAAATGGATCGAAAATCTTTGAAAGATTTTCTTTAGAAATGCCTTCGCCGCTGTCTTGGATTTCAATAACAACATTCTCCCCATCTTGGCGAGTTCGTACACAAATCTCACCCTTTCCCTTTATCGCATGGGCAGCATTTGTTAATAAATTCACAAAGACCTGGTTAAGCTGTTGGAGATTACATTCTAATTCAGGAAGGGAACCCAGCTCTTTATTGACCTTAATTCGGTTCTTAAACTCAGGCTCAAGCAACTTCAAAGTACTTAAAATGCCATCGTGTAAATTCTCTTTCCGGAAGCCTCCAGTGTCCATTCGAGAAAATGTTTTTAACCCAGACACTATATCTCTAGTCCTTCGAGCCCCATCGATACAACTTTTTGTCAGATCTCCAATGTCTTTCAGAATAAATTGTATATCCAACTCAGCTTCAATTTTTTCCCATTGTTTTCGCTCGGGCTCACTTAATCCATCTCTGATTTTATGATATTCCTCAACGAGCGTCCGAATCTTAACGATGTAGGAGTCTAGGGATTGCATGTTGCTATGAATGGAACCAATAGGATTATTTAATTCATGAGCGACACCTGCAACAATCTGTCCGAGTGAAATCATTTTGGCGGAATGAACTAACTGCGATTGGGTATTTTTGATCTCCTGATTTGCTTTTTTTAGTTCATCCACTTTTTGCTCGAGGGCTCTTTTCGCGGACACCACATTTCGCCCCATATCATTAAAAGCTTGGATGAGATATTGGATTTCGTAGGGGGATTCTAAAGTCGGGATTTCTTCGACTCTTCCACTTTTGATACGCTTCATGGCTAAGACCAGTTTCTCCACGGGCTCCACGATACGATTGGAAAAAACAAAAATCCAAATTGCAAAGGCAAGGATAATGAAGAGTGTGACGTAAATAAGATTCGCTTTGAGTCTCTGGGTGATAAAGTCAAGACCGCTCATTGAGAGCAGAACACTGACATATCCCCATCTCTTATTTTTACCCAAAGTTCCAGGCATATCATAAAGGAAAACGGCATATCTATTTTCGCCGATTTTTAGAAAAGTAGGTGCTTTTGAGCCACTCCATCCCCCCTCATCGGGAACTCTGAAGATCTTCTTGCTTATGTCAGCGAGATCCTCTTTTGAGAGCGCAAAACTGCCAACAACCGAAACAAAATCTCGGCTCAGAAAAAGAATGTCACTCTCTCTGCGATTTTTATAGTCATTGAAATCTTTCGGACCGAAAACACTCTCCGTTTCAAGAATTCCGTAAACACGATCTCGATCCTTTACCAAAGAGCGCACGACAGTTACCAAGGATTGGTCTTCTGAGTAAACGTAACGGTCGACTGTCTCATTCAGTGCTCGAACTCTTCTTAATCCCTCTTTCGAAATGTAAGGAATTTGCAAGTCTTGGATTTCTCTCGTTCGCTTTGTCCAAAACTTACCATCTTGGTGAAAAAGTCGTATTCGTGCTCCAGCTCGGAACGAATTTAGTAGCCGATTTGCGCTGGCTAAGTCATTGTCGGAGAAAGCTCTAATTAAACTTTCAGACCTTCCGTAGAGGCGATTGAGATCGAGCAGCTCTTTATCCTTTTTATCAATTTCTTGAATAATGGCGTCTCGCTCGGAGTTCGCCCTTCGAGAAAGAGTTTCTCGATTGTTCTCCTCTAAAGCATTCATGGCATAGAAGGAAATGACAACCGCCGGCAGCAGCGCAACTGGTATGAAATAGATCGCCAACTGTGTTTTCAGCGACCTTGCACCAGGCCTAAGTGTTGGAAAGAATGATTTCACTTTTTTCCTAAAAGTAGAGTAAAGCCCCTAGCCCTGCATAGGTTCCATTGGCTAGAGTTGGCAACTTGAAGAGAGCTTGGATTTCGGCATAGATCGCAACACCTGTGGGGTGTAAATATTGAATTCCCAGAGCAGGATAAAGCAACCATATATTGAAACCCTCTTGATAATTATTTCCTGAAAGAAATTTGTTTTTTAATAGACTGGGTCCAACATTCGTCTCTGAGGTTCCATCCGTCCACCAACGAGCTAACCCTGCAGCCAAGTAAGGACTAAAACGTTCACCTAACAAGAAGTATCGCCCCTTGATCACGAAGGTAGAATAATCAAGCCCCGTGCCCAAGCCTCCACCGATTGAGAGCTCTTCCGTTACATTTATATCGAGTTCTACACCCAGTACTGAGAAGGGTCCTGCAGCAGCGACTCCTAAACCTACTCTTTTTTTCATTTTTAGCTCTTCGAGTCCACTTTCGGCATGGACAGGAAATGCGAGGCTCATGAAAATTAGGGAAATTAAACCCACCCGAAATCTACACTTCATAAATCTTCCTTCCCCTACTAAAAAATTCGAGCTCTAATACCTTCTTCTTGAAGAAATTGCTTGATCACAGGCTTGTCTATTTGGTGAGCTCTCTCAACAAGCTCGAACACCTGATCATAAAACTTCTGGGTCTCTGGATTTTTAAGACGCAAAGAAAATTCGTGAATATCACTTGTAACTGCATTTAAGTTATCAAGAAGCGTTACAAGTTTTTTCCGCTCTCTTCCCTTCAGCAAAGTGTTTGCATCTGAAATAAGTTCTTGCATGCCAGTTAAAAATTCGGTCAAAGTTTTTTCATTGGCATCCATGAAATCCATAATTCTTCCAAAAACACCATACCCCTGCGACAACAACTGATCGATTCGCGGCGGATCGACTCCTCGAACTGTCGAACCATTTGTCAGAATGGGAGCGGAAGAGGTGCCCGGACTAATCTCGATGTATTTCTCACCTATAATTCCAGCCATGTTGACATAAAACCTAGAATCCTGACGAACAGATGGGAGGGCTTTAGTTGATACATCAATTGTTAATTTCAAACTTGTTCGCTCTTGTGAAGTTTCAGCGGATTGAGAAACTTCAGGGAGAAATTCAATTGTAGAAACTTTTCCTACTTTGACACCAGCGACACGGACAGGAGAGCCGATTTCTATTCCTCCTGCAAAATTATAGAGAACGTAGAAGCGAGAATGACTTTGAAGAGGACCTATGGCGCCCATGAGCCAGCCAAAAACAACTAATAAAATAATAACAGTCAGAAATAAAGCTCCGACCCACAACTCTCTGTGTATGCCTTTAGCCTTTGTTGGCATTGAGGTAGCTACCTTTTTGGATAGAATCTTTTAGTGTGTTGAATTCAGGAATTGAAAAGCCGACACAGGCCTTTCTTTCATTATATCGCGTAGAATAAATAGGTTAAAAGAAAATCAGCAATAATGATTGATAAACTTGCCCTCACAACAGCTTGTGTCGCAGCCTCACCCACCGCAGCACTGCCTAATTCACAGGAAAATCCTTGGTATGACGCAATAAAGGGAATGATAGTTCCAAACACAAATGCCTTGATCAAGCACCGCAGCACATCAGGAAATTTTACGAAAAAAAAGACCGTATTGAAATATTCTCCGGAACTGGTTCCAAGTTTCTGAGCTGCTAACAAGGCACCACCGCCCAAAGCGACGGCGATTGAGATCATAGTAAGCGAAAGGGCCGCGAACACAGAACCTATCCACCTAGGAATAACCAAATAATCGAAAGGATCAATAGAAAGTAATTTAAGCGCGTCCAACTGCTCAGTCACTTTCATACTGCCAATTTCAGCAGCGATACCCGCACCGATTCTCGACGTCAAAAGAAGACAAGTGATAACTGGACCCAGCTCCCGCACCATTAAAACTGCAGAAAAAGCAGGTACTAATGAATCATGTTTCAAAACTAACCGCATGTGAAATGCGAGTTCCAAAATCATCATGAGTCCGATGAATGCTAGTGAAACTACAATAATAGGAATACTCTGGACACCCAAGACATACATTTGCTCCAGAGTTTCTTCTCTTCTCCAACGAAACTTCCGATTCTTTAAAAAGTAGTTCATTTTTTAAAGATACCCCACTCCGAAAAGATCCTGAAAAACGCTAGCAGTCATCGATAAAAGAAAATCAAAAAGAATGATGAACATTAAATTGGTTACGGCACAACTCTGCACTGCAGCGCCAACCCCCACTGAACCGCCCCTAGCCGAATAGCCTTTATAACAGGAGATGACGGCTATCAGAACCCCAAATACAAAACTCTTCACAACACTTAGTACAATACTCCATTCGGTCACAATGCGAGGAATGTTTTCCACATAACTAAGCGCATTCACACCTATAACTTCGGCAAACATAACACCACCGAAGATGGTTACCATGAGCCCTACTATCAGCAATAAAAAGCTTGAGATCACGACGGCCCATATTCTCGGCAAAATAATATACTCAATAGGATCGGCCCCCAAGAGCTTGATAGCATTCAGTTGCTCAGTAACCTCCATCGTTCCTAACTCTGCAGAAGTGTAGGCTCCCACTTTACCAGATAGCAAAAATGCAATAAGGACTGGGCCTACATTTCTTAAAGTGGTAGATGTAGATAAACCTCCCAAAAAAGACTCGGCTCCGAAATCTTTCAGTTGAATATCAATTTGAAGAGCCATAATTGCACCAACAAAAAGTCCAGCCGTAATCGTCATACCCAGGGACCGAACACCCACTTGAAAAATTTGCTCGATAACTTCTTTCCAGCGTGTCTTTCCCTTGAAGGTAAGAGATAAACATTGGAGAAACAAAAGTATCATTCCTCCAAAAGACTTCACCCATTTGCGACTATTTTCCAAGGCTTACTCCTTCTCTAAAGTCTATAGCCAACGGAACATTCGATGATTTAAAATTTTTGGGTTCTCCATCGAAAACAATTTTCCCATGATCGATTAAAATCAACCGGTCAGCACATGCGAGCGCACTTTTGATATCGTGAGACACAACAATTGTTGTTACGTTTAATTCTCGTTTTAGTTTCTTTAGAAGTTCATTGAGCACTGCAGTTGCTACTGGATCCATTCCAGTAGTGGGTTCATCAAAAAGTAAGTAGTCCGGCGATACTGCTAGGGTCCTAGCGATACTGACTTTTTTTTGAGCTACATAACTTAATTGATTGGGGTAACTGTTCAAAAACGAAGTGTCTAAATCAACAGTTCGCATTTGTTCGAACACTCTGGGCTCAATTAAATTTGGATCTTCGACAAGCCCCCGAGCCCTGAGCCCGAACGCAATATTCTCAAAAACAGTGGCGGAGTCTAAAAGAGCCGGGAACTGAAATACCAATCCGCATTTTCTCCTAACCTGAGCTAACAATCTTGGATTTTCAACATCTACTTTCTGACCGCCAACGCTAATACTGCCCTGATCAGAAGCAATGAGCCCTACGATAAGTTTCAGCAGAACCGATTTCCCAACACCGGACTTTCCTAAAATAAACAAACTTTCACCCGGACGAGCTTCAAATGAAATATCATCAAGAACCAACCTACTCCCGAAAGATTTTGTGATTTTACTGACAACAATCATCGAGCCCCCTTGGTAAGAGGCCCTTCAAGAAGTCCACGAGTAAACTGATGTATAACTGGATTGATCGAACCAAGAATTTCGTCTGCGGTTCCTATTTGCAAAATTTTACCCTCGAAGAGGAAGGCTATTTTTGATGCAATTTTCCGAGAAATATTGACCGCCAAATCTAAATCACTCGTTGAAATGAGGTTGGTAGTTTTGTTTTCCTTTTGAATCTGAATAATCAATTCAATAATGTTTTTTGAGGTAATAGGATCGAGTCCGGCGGTAGGATCATCATAAAAGACGACTTCTGGGCTTAGGGCTAACGCCCTTCCGATACCGACCCTTTTTTGCATGCCTCCACTAACTTCATGAGGTAGTTTCGATTCATGCCCTTTAAGCTCAACAAGATCCAGCACTTTTTCTGCCTCCGCCAAAGCTTTTTCAAAGCTAAGCCGGTTTAGTTCTTGAAGGGGAAATATCAAGTTTTCCAAAACTGTTTTGGAGTCAAAAAGACCGCTTCGTTGGAAAGTCATGGCAACTTTCCTCAAAGTAGCTCTCCGCTCCGAGGAGTTCGCTCTTTTCAACGAAACCCCCTGGATAGTGATATCACCTGCACCGGGCTCTAGAAGACCAGCTAAGAGTTTTAGTAGAGTAGTTTTGCCGCTCCCGCTAGGACCAATCAAAAACGTTATTTCAGACTTTTTTAAAGCCAAAGTTAACTGATCAATAACTGGGCTTGCCGCGTTAGAGTAGTCAAATGTGACGGCATCGACTTTTACAACTTCGTTGTCAAGATCAGTATAGGCCATGCTAGAATCATTCTACCAAATTCTCATGGCAAAAGACTCTCGCAAATTAACTTGGATTGTAGGTGAAGGTGGTCTGCTAGGCTCAGCCCTTCGTTCGCAAATTGGAAATCATTCGGAATCCTACTGTCACTGGCACCCTACGATTCCGTTAAGTTGGAATGAATCCGAAAAAATTCAAATTCAGTTCAAAAGAATCATTTTAGATTTTAAATCCCAGATTTCTACTTTTCCAGAATGGACCATTTTATGGGCCGCCGGAGCTGGGGTCATCGGTTCATCACCGGATGCTTTAAAAAAAGAGACTGAGACGTTTTCAATTTTCTTAACTGAACTTGAAAACATACTAGGACAGGACTTAGCTCAAGGTCATTTTTTTCTGGGTAGTTCGGCGGGGGGAATTTGGGGCGGCAGTGAAGAGCTTCCTATTACTGAGGGGTTGCCTCCTTGTCCCATCTCCGAATATGGAAAACAAAAACTAAACCAAGAAAAACTCTTGATTGAACTGGCTACTTCATACCCCAAATTCAAAACCATGATCGGGCGCATTTCTAACCTCTATGGGACTTCTCAGAATCTAGACAAGCCTCAAGGGCTTCTGTCCCAGATTTGTCGTAGCACTCTATTTAGAGTTCCATTAACAGTTTTTGTTCCGCTCGAAACGGTGAGAGATTATATTTTTAATGAGGACTGTGCCCAACTCATTTATCGGGCTCTCAAACAGCAGTCTAGCACCGAAAATCAATCAATGATTACGACAAAAATATTCGCATCGGAAGAGCCAACATCGATCAGAATAATACTAAAACATTTGTATCGACTGACCAAAAGAGAACCTATGATTATCTGCCCAAATCAAGCAATGACCCACCAACAGCCTGCCGAGTTATCATTCATCTCAAAAACTCTAGTAGACTCTTACCGCTGCAAACCGCTTATTGAAGGATTAAAATTAATTTTAGAATTCCAGGAAAGCCTTCTTCAGCGAGGAGAGCTACCTTACCCAGAGGTCAACCTCAACCGTTAAAAGGAAAACATGATTTCACGAATTGTTCTATCGACATTTTTATTGAGTTTCATTCTCTGCACAAAACTCTCTTTTTCAGCGACCCTTCACGAAGAGGTAGAGAGAGATTACCATCCGTCATACGTTCAGCGAGCTCATGGACAACTCTTTGATCTCCAAAGGGACGACCAAAGAATTCGATACCCCTGGCCAGTCAAATTACTTTCCATTGGTCACACCATGGCAAGCTACCAGCGCTATGGTGGCCTCGGTGGAGCCTATTTTCATCACGGCCTTGATATTCGAGCAGATGCAGGCAGTGATGTCTTAGCCTCTGTCGGGGGTACCATCATCAACATAGAAAACTACATGCCTGGAGATCCGGCTTACTGGGAAGTCGCCATTCTTGATAGAGCCGGTTTTATTTGGCAGTACCACCACATCGATAGAGAATCGATCCCTCAAGCAATTTTTGATGCTTATAAAAACAAAACACCGATCGAATCCGGCACAAAGTTAGGGAAAGTCTACTATTGGTCCGTTACGACTTTTGGGGAGAGATTCCATCATATCCATCTCAATATTCTTGGAAAAGATAAAGCCTATCTGAACCCATTTGAATTTTTAGAACTTTTACCAGACTCTACGAAACCCGAAATAAAGGATTTTTACCTGTTAAAAAACTCAAATCCTCTCCCGGGGAACTCAGTTACAGGCCCAAACTACACTATTGCCGTAGAGGTTAGAGATCTTATTTTAAGCGCTGTCTTTGTTGTACCAACCCATGAAATAACGATCTCAATTGATGGAGCTCCTCCTAAACAAGTTTGGAAATTTGACTCTCTTCCCGGGGGGGCGGACAACGAAGCTTTCGTCAATCAATTTTATGCACCTAGGCTAGCTTGCGGAGACTATAAATGCCGAAAACCAGTCATCGATTTAGGGTTTTCAAAAACACTCAGCCAGACTTTTCCATCATCACCGGGAAAACATACTCTCGAACTATGGGTCAGTGATTACAATGGAAACTCTGCGACCCGTTCATTTGATTGGATAGTGACCGAAGAGTAAATCTTATCTAAAAACTGCCGACACCATAGTTCAATACTTAGAATTGAAAAAATGAGGTGGGTAGCATCGATTTTTTTCTCTTGATCTAATTTGATCAACCGTAGAACTTCTTTTGTATTGAATAATCCTCTACGATTGAGTGAACTTTCTGAAAGGGCCTCATTGACCGTTTCTCGCAGCTCGGTATTCAACCAATTCCTGATAGGAAGACCAAAACCTTGTTTACTTCTGTTCAACACCGCTTGCGGAACAAAGGGTTGAACTGCTTTTTTGAAAAGATACTTGTTCTCAAATTTTTTTCTTTTAAGTGATGGTGGAAGCCTTGCCACAAAATTGACTAGCTCTCTGTCGATCAAGGGTACTCGGACTTCTACTCCCTGAGACATGCTCATCTTATCAACATAGTTTAA
>DDPO01000049.1:13780-22033 GCA_002342225.1 Bdellovibrionaceae bacterium UBA2466
TCTGGTATTCGCTGCAAAGATCTGACAAGGGGATTATGATTCAGCATCACTAAATCTGTTTTGTTCTGAAACCTTTCTCCAAGAATTAAATTCACTGTCGGAGGGAAACTGTTCATCAGATAGTTAGCTATTCGCTCATCAGATTCCCACTTGAAACTTTCTAAAACTTTAGCAAATTTTCGAAAACTTGTACTTCTAATAAGACTGGAACCACCTTGACCGGCGAAAACTTTCTCAGTGGCTTCTCCGATTCTTTTGGCTAGCGATTGAGGCATCCATTTCCAAATTTTTTCAAGTTCCACTGCCCAATGGCGAAAATAGCCACCAAAAATATCATCCCCCCCGGCACCCGAGAGTAGTACTTTGATACCTAGTTCTCTGGCTTTTTTTGAAATCAGCATCGTATTGATAGCTGCTGGATCGGCTTGGGGTTCGTCCAACTGAAAAAGCACTTTCTCAAGAAATCTAAAGTCATCAGGATCGACTTTCACAATTTCTAGAGGAAGATTGAGTTCGGATGCCACTTGTTTAGCGTAATAAAGATCGTTTTTTTGAGTTCCGTCTTTCACTTCGTGTCCAATTGTAAAACAACTAAAATTTGAACTTGGATCAACCTGTTTCATCAAAGAAACGACACTTGTAGAGTCCATGCCTCCAGACAAAAAAGCCCCCACCGGCACATCTGAGATAAGCTGTTTTTTTACAGCGCTCTTTAAATGCAAACGTAACTCTTCAGTTAAATATTCTTCAGACCCTTGGAGGGATTTCTCTCCATAGGGAATATCGTAAAAATAATTTTTTGAATGAATTTTTCCGTTTCTCACGAGCAACCACTGCCCGGGCTCTAGTTTTTTTACTGCAAGAAACGGGGTCTCAGGTGCAGGTGAATAAAGAAGACATAAATAATGTTTCAAAGCATTCAAGTCGAGCTCTAAGGAAACTTTCGAGGAACAAAGCAGGGCCTTTATCTCTGACGCAAATAATAGACCTTCATGAGTTTCGGAAAAATACAGTGGCTTAACACCAAGACCATCTCGGTACAGCAGCACATCTCCCGTTTTGATCCCGTCTTGCTGCCCTGATGGTCGTCCATCATAGAGAGCTAGTGCAAAGATCCCACTCAGTTTAGTGAAAGCAGCTATTCCATGCTCGGTATAAAGGTGAAGAATGACTTCAGTATCGGTCTGAGTCTTGAATCGATGACCTCGGGCGATAAGTTCACGCTTAAGTTCAGGAAAATTATAAATTTCCCCATTGAAAGTGATCCACACAGATTCTTTGGTAGGACCCAAGCCCGTTTCCCCGAGATTTAATGACATGGGCTGGGCCCCCGCGGGAGTAGGATCAATAATCGCCAATCTTCGATGAGCCAGTCCTACTCGGCAATTCCCACGATTTAACACAACCTCCCCTTGACCATCGGGTCCTCGATGGCTAAGACTCTCTCCCATGCGAACTAAGAGCTCGGGATCAAAATTTCCAATAAACCCGGCGATACCACACATTTGAAAGGCCTCAAATAAAGGTTTAGAATTTCAAAAAGTATTGTACCATGAAGATCATTAACACATCGCTCCCAGAAGTCATTATCATCGAGCCAAAGGTTCATTTAGATTCACGGGGCCTTTTTTACGAAAATTGGAATCGCAACCGCTATGCAGAGTTGGGTATTCCTTCGGAATTTGCTCAGGACAATTTATCGCGATCCAATCAAGGCGTTTTAAGAGGCTTACACATTCAACATCCCAATGCTCAAGGGAAACTCATTTCAGTGCTCGAAGGAGAAATTTTTGATGTGGCAGTGGATCTTCGAACCAACTCACCTACTTTTAAAAAATGGGTTTCGGTCCATTTAAGCTCCAAGAACCATCATCAACTTTGGATTCCCAAAGGATTTGCGCACGGATTTTTAGTCTTAAGTAATTCGGCTTTGGTTTCTTACAAAGCCAGTGATTTTTATAGCCCAGAAGATGAAATGACTATTCTTTGGAATGACCCTCAAATAAAAATCGATTGGCCTATGAAGGCTCCCGACCTTTCTGATAAGGATTTGAGGGGCAAACTTCTTTCTGAAGTTCCGTTGGAAAAGTTGCCTAAAATTTAGACAACTTTAGAAATGGAATTCCAATGACCTTTTAAACCTCTGAAAAACCGGTGGAATTGTGCGACCCCTTTGCCCTTTCTTAGGCTAACCAAAAGAAGTAAAATAAAAGGATGCACCCGCCATTTTTTAAAAGAATTTTCATTTGTTTATCTCTAGCGGCCATACCAGCCACCCATGCTCTGGGAGTATTAAAAGCCCAGTCATCTCCATCAACTATCACTAACACGGGTAGGGCTACTATTTCTGGTGCGGTCGGTGTTGTTGCTCTTCCACCTGCTCCGGCTGCGACATCGAAAGTTTTCATTTCAACGGTCCCCATCAATTTAAGCGTATTAAATCTCTACTTGTTGGTAGACCCCCAAGCCCAAGCAAAAATTACAACTTTTTGCGCTGGTATTCGGCCTTTTTATGTGAGTGGTCAATCTTATCGGGGACAGACGGCCTCAGGGCGTTTTCTGCTCAGCTTGACTGTGTTAGGTCGTATTTTAGAAGAAGGTCCCCAGCCAGAATACAAAGCTTTGAGAATCTCTCCTGAACAATCTTCAAATCAATCTAATCCTGAGGAGATTTTAACAGTCAGTCGCGCCCTCGCTATTGCTGTGGCCGATTTAAACACCTTGGCCAAGGAAGTTTATCTGGAGTCTCCTTCCGCATTAGAAAATCCTAACGAATTTGTAAAATTTACTAGGGAAAATCTCCTTTGGTTTAAAAAAGCAGAGAAACAGATAGTCCTCAAGCAACATTAAACCTGTTACACTACTTCTATGTCCCGTCAAAAACAGTTTGCCCTATTGCTCGTAGTTTACGCTTTTTGTATTTCGGTCTCCCGTGGAGAGATCAATTCATCTCGCCCCACTCTTCCCGAGGACCAGAAGCCTTCCGAGGAAAAATCGGATACTACAGACAAAAAAAACAATAGTTACTTAAAAGCCCTCAAGGAGAAATGGCTCATACCCATGCCTAAAGGGGAATACGATCGGCTCAAAAACCGATTTAAGGGTTATTCATTATTTGATGCTGAGGATCGACCTTGGACTATCCCGGGAGTAACTTTGATGACACCCACGGGATACGTGGCTAAGTGGGGAGATATTTATGGCGCATTTTCGGTGAATGATCGCACTCGTTTTGGTCGAATTGCAGATGCTTACGCGATGTTAGGGTTTGGTTTTGGAGATCCTGCAAAATGGTTAGGGTTTGAACTCACTTTAGGGTTTCTCAACGTAAGGAAACTTTTAAACTCTGGAAAAGGGATAACTATAAAGGCAGGACACACTTTTCCAGATGGCACCTCGATCGCTATTGGAAAAATAGACTTTCTGCAATGGCCTGCAAATGCTGCAGATACTGGCTCAAGTGAATACATTGCCATATCGCGAGCATTCCAATTAGATTACGACCCATCGCAACCGTTCAGTTTATTAATCATCAATCTTGGCCTAGGCGATGGGCAATTCAAATCGGATGAAAAATTTCGAGCAGATATAAAAGGAGTGGGACTATTTGGCTCTTTGAGTGTAAGAATTGCTGAACCTGTAAATATTTTAGCTAATTGGAATCACAATTTACATTTCGGAGCATCTATTGCCCCATTTAGAAAAATACCCTTCATCATTACTTTAGCTGTCATAGATACTTTAAAAACTCAAGGAGATGGGTTGCGATATTGCGCTGCGATCTCTTATGCAGATTCTATTTTCTCGCGCAGCTTTCCAGTTGATTGGTTCAGAGGCTCGAATTTGTAGACAGTTTATTTGAGAAAGATCTGTGAATTTGAGTTTTTCTTGATCGCCATCGCGTCAATAGAGGTTCGATCATTTTATAGATAAATAAAATTAAGATGTTTTCTCTCAGCAACACAAACTGCTGAGTCATCCCACCTTCAATTGCGATAATGTTTGAAAAAATGAGGGAAAAAACAATTAAAAAGAAGACCGGAGAAGGGGTAACAACCCTTAAGATTTTAGTGTTCGCACACCAACTGAAAATTAAAAAGATGGGCACAAAAATAATAGCTAAATAGCCATAGTCTAGTAAAAACTCACTGAATATCGATGTAGGCAAATCCGTCCAATAATCGAAAGCGTATTTGACAAAAAAAGTCTCATTTACGACGGCTTTTTTGGAAGGCATTAAAATTCTAGGGATAGAACTCAAAAGTTGTGAACGTGTTAACTCACCAAAGTTAGCTAAGGGAATAATTTCACCATTCATTTTTCGAAGAACTTGTTCGTCTACTTTGAAATCGGGAGTTCTTGTTTCAGCATTTTGAACACTCGAATCGAAATCAAAAAACCAATTTAAAGTCGAAAAGCTCTGACTTTCCATGCCATGTGTCACAATTTCCATAAAATTACGACGAAAATTTTGATAGAAGTTGCTGACTAAAATTAATACAAGGAGGAAGCAAACGGTAATTACCCCGCTCCTGATTGTAAAAATATTTTTTCTCCGACTTTTAGCAAACCCTATAACCGAAGCAATCAAGGGATAGAAAATGGCTCGCCTACCGTGCAGCGCAAGCAAAAAGCCAATAGCGACCACGATTGGCCAATTAAAAACCGTTTTTTTAATCGGCTTTAAGCTACATTTTGCAAAAGCGGCAACAAAACAACCAGCAAGCAAAGAAAGTAAGTGCATCCTAAATGCGATTAATAAATAGGGAAGTTCAATGTTCCGATTTTCCTCTGCAGGGATTAAAAAATAGGAGAACATCCCGTATTTTGTCAGAAAAACAGTCAGTGCGACACCCAAGACGAACAAAACAGCTGTCAGAATCACATCCGGGATCTCTGCCAACCCATCGAAAATACCACTGAACGAGGTGGCACTTAAAACCCATTGAAAAAAGAAATTTAATACAAAGAAAAAAATTAAAATCTCGATATAAACAAATGCATGAACAGAAAGTGTGAGAAGCCAATCATGCTCAGAGTTCCAATTAGATAGAATATGAATTAAACTGTAGCCCCCATAGCTCATCAAGACAGCAGCAAGATAAAAATGGACGAGTGTTAATTTGTTCCAGGCAGTTTTAAAAAACAAAAAAAACATAAACCCAAACAGCATGAAAAACATTGTAATTCCGTACACGTTACTCATATTCAATCTCTAGCTATACCTACAAATCTATCCCGAGCTCACTTTTTCAGCTGGTTAACAATCACAAGACTTGAAACAATTAAACCTAACAAGGAAGCTGCAAAGCCCACCACTTGGAGAGTATTGTTTGAAAGAATGGGTTCTTTTGGGGAAACAAGAACAACATCATTTGCCTCTAAATTAATAGGCCTCCCGCTTCCTTTTTCATTCACTAATTGCTTGAGATTAAGGCTAATCACTCTCTCAGACTCTTCGCTTCGACGTTTTATGTAGACATCTTCTAAATTTGCATCGGCTCTTGTTCCGCCAGCTAAGGCCAATAGGCGGATAATGTCGGTCTGCTTGGGGATGTGGTACACCCCCGGCTTACCCACTGCCCCCAACAGATGAATAGGCACCAAAATCTCCCCTTGGTAGAGCTCTGAGTAATATTCGTCAGCTCGAGTGTAATTCTGACTCCGCTTAAGCCCCTCGAGAATATTTGGCGATGCATTAGCTGAAGATATACGCCCCAGAAAAGGATTTAAAGTGGTCAAATGACTTACCAAAGTGATAAACGCAAAGCGTCTTAGAGAAGCGGCTGACTTCATATGTGTTTTCCTTTGTGCTGTTGTGCTGACGGTCAAAAACGAGCTTTTTTGCGTGGGACTAAATTCTAAGAACTGACTACTTAACGAAGCACTCATCTTAATTTTATCAATTACCCTAGAACTGTAAAGACTTTAGATTATTCGATTCTTTTCCGATAACACTGGTATGAGCTTTAACAATTCATCGCAAACGGATCCCTCGCTCCAAGCGCGCGGTACGGGGACTTCTGGACAGCAACAGCCACTTGATGCATCCATTTACAACTTTATCTCTTTAATTAAGCGCCACAAATTAATTATTTTACTTCCGGTCATAATCGCAGAGGGCTTGGCCCTCTATTCCTATTTTGTTCTAAAAACCTACACTGCAACATCCAAGTTGATCATACAAAAAGCTGAAAACAGCTCTTTGCAAGCCCTATCCCTTGATTTGGGTGCCACAAAGTCGCAAATGTTGAGTGGCCCCTTAAATAAAGACACCTATGTGGAAACGGTTCTACTTTATCTCAATACTCGCGATTCTTTTGAAGAGATGGCTAAAACCCTTTTGGACTCGGAAACTGGAAAAACCACTTACAGAGAATTAAAAAAACTGAGTGCCCCATCGAAAGGAGACTCAAAAGGATTCTGGGCTTTCTTTCAAAACACAGATAGAAGTAATCTTACTGATCCAGTAGCTGAATTTGCCCAAATGCTAAAAGTTGTGACCCGCTTTGATCGAGCTACAGTTCCTGGAATCATCGTCTCAATCACAACGGGTTCCCCGACACTCTCAATTCAAATAGCTAATCAATTATCCGAACAAACCCAAAATTTAATCACTCGAAGAGACCTCAAACAGTTAGAGGAAGGTAAAAATTATATCATCAGTAAAATGGATGAAATCACTGAATCTCTCAGCGAAGTTGAAAAAGAAATGCTGAACATTCGGCAACGTTCAGTGGGTTCAATTAACCAAACTGGAGCTGCTGAAAACATTTCTGGTCTTCAAAGCATTCGAAATGAGCTTGAGCAAAACAAGGTCAAGCTTGAACAAAATGAACGACTCATTCAATCCATTGTTGAGAATATGAAAAGTCAGAGGAAAGTATCAAAAAGCTCTTCAATGGACCCCTCTGCTCAAGCTATTATACGAAGACAGTTAGCAGCTCTAAGGGCGAGAAAACAGGGGCTACTTTCCGAGGGAATGTCAGAACAATCACCTCAAGTTTTATCGCTCCAAGAAGAAATAAGAAAAACTGAAAAACAACTACCTAAGAACAATTTAGAATCAAATGAAATCCCGTGGGACAGTTCGACAGCTTTTTTAGAAGACAATACTAATCCGGAATTACGTTTATCTGAATTAAGAAAAGAAAACTTTCTTCTAAACACACAAATCAAAGCAGCCAACAGACTCTTGCGTGCTGAGAAAGTATCAAAAGAAAACATTCCGGAAGCAGAGCAACGTTACTACGCCCTCAATAAAAGACTTGAAATGAAATATATACTTTTTGGAGATCTCTCTAAGCAGCTATTTAATCTCGACGTTAATCGAATTGCTATTCAAAATCGGGTTTTGACGATCGAAAAAGCTTCTACAAATACAATCACCAGAAAGCCATCTCTATTTCCTACAATACCGATGGCATTTATTCTCGCATTCGTTTTTGGCGTTCTACTAGCGACCTTAATCGAAACCTACGACCCGATCATCGTGACATCCAATGATCTTCCCGGATTTAACTATGTTTCGTTAGGAAGTATTCCAAGGCTCAAAGAGGCCGAAACTTTTCTTAGGGGACAAAAAGAGTCTCTTTTGAAATCGGTAATTTTCAGACACAAGCTCGATATTCCACAAACTATTCCTTTTAAACGTATTAGGGCAAGAATACAGCACTTAGAGAAAAAGCTCGGTCAAAAACCCAAAGTATTCTCCACTCACAGCACTCACTCAGGTGACGGAAAAAGTTTCATCACAGCTAACATTGCAGCTTCTTTTGCTGCACAAAACCATAAAGTACTTTTAGTGGACTGTGACCTCAGAAAAAAAGCAATTTCTAGAGAATTTACATCGAAGAGCACCCACGGGTTATCTAATTTTTTAGAGGATCCCCAACTTCTCGACTACAAAAATCTCATTATTCCAAACCTTCAGCCCAATTTGGATCTGATGCCCTCGGGCCCCCCTAGTTTAAACTCAAGCGAACTCATCAATTCTGAGAAGTTCTTGAAGTTTCTTGCTTCTGCCAAGAGCCATTACGATTTTATTTTTTTAGATGATGCACCTTTTATGGCTCTTCCCGATTCGGAGTTTGTGGCAAGTCAATCTGATATTATTTTAATGATCGCGTCTTGCCATAAAACAAAAGTTCACGATCTTTCAACGATGCTGGAACATTTTTTACAATACGGTGAAAAGCCAATTGGTTTGATTTTAAATCGATCGAGCGCAAAAAATCAGGTATATTATTACTA
>DDPO01000133.1 GCA_002342225.1 Bdellovibrionaceae bacterium UBA2466
GCATCTCTAACTTTTGACCGGAAAGATATTCTAACGTGATGCCTCCTTTTGAATCAGTACCTCCCATTTTAGTCTGGACGATAATTTTCATTTTTGGAATCTTATGGGGAAGTTTTTTCAATGTATGCATAGTCCGTCTTCCTGAAGAAAAATCGGTCCTTTGGGGAAGGTCAAATTGTCCCAAATGCCAAGCTCTTATTCCGTGGTTCTGCAATATCCCCATTTTCAGCTTCATTTTTTTAAGAGGCAAATGCCTAAATTGCAAAGCGGCTATTTCGTTTGAATATCCACTTGTCGAAACCTTCTCAGGCTTTATGTTTTTGGGTCTTTTCCTATATTTCGGGTGGTCTAAGGAGTTCATCGCTAACTTGATTTTATGTTCTGGTTTGTTGGTCATCTCAGTGATCGATTTGCATCATCAAATCATTCCCGATGAAATCAGCTTGCCCGGAATAGTTATTGGCTTTCTAGTTTCACTTTGGGTTGGAAAAATTTCATGGTGGCAATCCCTTCTTGGAATTCTTATTGGAGGCGGCATTTTTTTAGCGATAGCTTGGGGATACGAAAAAATATCTAAAAAAGAGGGCCTCGGTGGAGGAGACATTAAACTATTAGCGATGTTGGGTGCCTGGTTGGGCGTTCAAAGCCTGTTGGTTATCATTATCATGTCAAGCTTACTAGGATCTATCGTGGGTATATCCTTAATGATTTTTCAAAAAAAAGATTTCAAGACAGCTATTCCATTTGGCCCCTTCTTAGCTCTAGGAGCCTTAGCTTATCTATTTTTTGGTGAGCAACTACAAACAATTCTATTTCCAAATTTAAATCCATAAGCTTTTACTGGGAGGCCCCATGGATAAAAAAAATATTGTAGTCACTGGAGGAACTGGCTTCATCGGGTCAAGTACCGCTTGGTTATTAGCTCAAAGCGGTTACACGCCCTTCGTTTTAGATAATTTTTCAACCAGTGTTAAGCCGGAAAAATCCCTTTTTAACTTAATTGAAGTCGATCTCAGTCAGCCCGATGAAGTAACAAAAGCTTTTAAAAAACTTCCCCAAATTCACGCCATTTTTCATTTCGCAGCAAAAGCTCTGGTTCCTGAATCGACAGAAAAGACGTGGGATTATTTTCACAACAATTTTAATGCAACTCTCAATCTCGCAGAAGCAGCGACTCAGTTTTCTGTTCCCTATTTTATTCACTCATCCACATGTGCAGTGTACGGCATTCCCCAGCGAATTCCCATCAGCGAAAACTCGCCCTTAAAGCCTGAGACCCCTTATGGCGAGAGCAAACGGGCCTCCGAAAACATTCTTCAGCAATTCTCAAAATGGAAAGGTTTAAGCGCCTTAAACTTACGGTACTTCAATCCTGCTGGAGCCATCACTGGCTCAAAATGCGGAGAGCTCCATGATCCAGAAACTCATCTCATTCCCAATATTATAACTAGCATCCATCAAAACAAACCTTTCAAAATCTTTGGTAATGATTACTCTACCTCTGACGGCACCTGTATTCGAGATTTTATACACATCAAAGACTTAGCCCAAGCTCACCTTGTGGCTCTGTCTTTTCTTGAGACTCAACCGCAGGGGACTTTTGATTGTATCAACGTAGGAAAAAACCAAGGGGTGTCCGTGAAGGAGGCCATTAAAACTGCTGAAAAGGTTCTCGGGGTTCAGTGCAAAGTTGAAGTTCATCCCCGACGACATGGAGATCCTGCCGAATTGATCGCTGATACAACCCAAATGAAACAGAAGTTGCGATGGCAGCCCCAATTGCCCTTAGAAGCTATGATTGAAGACCATTGGAACTTCATTAAAGGTCGGATAAGCTAATGAGTATGGAAACAACTCCGTCATCGTCCGGCTGGAATAAGTGCAGCGTTTGTAAAAAACTGATCGGTTTTAATTCCACTTATTACAAATGCTCGGTCTCCACCTGCAACCGAGTGCGATTTCAGCTTTATTTCTGCAGCGTGGCATGTTGGGATGCTCACGTACCAGGTGCTCGTCATCGAAGTTCCTATGCCACAGAGCAAAAGTCCCCCCCAAAGTAAACTCTTCGAAAATGCTCACAACCTATTTTGTTGAAATCCTATAGTTTGTCTTGCCAGACATTGTCTGTTCCTGCATATATTAGCCCTTTTAAATCACACATGATTTGGGGAGGTAGCCCCATTTCTGAACCGGAGGAACCATGGAACTAGTTGTCATCTTTGCGATTGCTCTCGTAGCTCTCGTGTTTGCCTTCTACCTGTCTGGCTACGTCATGAAACAGGACGTAGGGACACCGGAAATGCAAAAAATATCCAACGCTATTAAGGAAGGGGCTGAAGCCTTTTTAAGGCGCCAAAACAAAACGATCACTGTATTAAGTGTCGTATTTGCAGGCCTACTTTTTGTGTTTTATGCGAAATACAAAGATACAAACGTTGCCACAAAAATGACCATAGGATTCCTCTTGGGAGCTCTCTCCTCAGGGCTCTCCGGTTTCATTGGAATGTTTGTTTCCATTCGTTCAAATATTAGAACAGCTGCTGCAGCAAGAACAAGCCTCAACAAAGCTCTTCAAATCAGCTTAAGAGGTGGTGCAGTATCAGGTCTGGCCGTGGTCGCTCTAAGTTTATTAGGTGTTGCAGGATTGTTCGTGGCTTTCGGTGGCAATGTTTCCATGGGTGCAGTGGAGCTTAAAAACATTGCTCTTCAAATCGTAGGATACGGATTTGGTGCGAGCTTCGTAGCTTTGTTTGCTCAATTAGGTGGCGGTATTTACACTAAAGCCGCTGACGTAGGAGCCGACCTTGTAGGTAAAGTTGAAGCAGGAATTCCTGAAGATGATCCCAGAAACCCAGCTGTTATCGCAGATCTCGTAGGAGACAACGTAGGGGATTGTGCTGGTCGTGGAGCTGACCTTTTCGAATCTACAGCTGCTGAAAACGTGGGGGCTATGGTGCTCGGAGCTTTCTTAGCTCAAAAACATCCTGAACTCGGAACTGGTGTGGTTTTCTTTCCACTAGTTGCAAGAGCCTTCGGAATTTTAGCAAGTATTGTCGGAATTTTCTGGGTCAAAATGAAAGACGAAGAAGCCGATCCCATGGAAGCTCTTAACCACGGCTATTACGTTTCCACAGTCTTATCAATTGTCGGTTTCTTCCTAGCTGTTAAATGGTTGCTACCTTTTGAAGGCAGCATGTACTACTTCGCAGCTGGAGTTATTGGAGTTATCACAAGCTTTGTTTTCGTGTTGATTACCCAATACTACACCGAATATCGATTCAGACCCGTTCGCTCTATCGCAGAATCCTGCGTAACCGGTGCTGCTACCAATATCATCACAGGCCTTGCTGTAGGGATGGAATGCACAGCTGCTCCAGTTGTGACTATCTGTGTTTCTATCTACTCGGCTTACTGGCTTGGAGAAAAAGCAGTTGTAGGCGGAGGACTATACGGGACCGCAGTAGCAACAATGGGTATGCTGTCAACAGCAGCTTACATCTTGGCAATGGATACGTTCGGACCTATCACTGACAATGCTGGTGGAATCGTGGAAATGTCCGGACAACCTGAAGAAATTCGTAAACGAACCGATCGTTTAGATTCAGTTGGAAACACCACAAAAGCCCTTACAAAAGGTTACGCTATTGGAAGTGCTGCTCTAGCTGCTTTCTTGTTGTTCTCGGCTTACCTTGATGAAATCTCCGATCTACTAGGACGAGAGTTCCATTCAGTCGATTTGGCTAAGTTGGAAGTTTTCATCGGTGGTTTAATTGGAGCAGGATTGGTCTTCTTGTTCTCAGCTCTAGCTATTAAAGCTGTAGGAAATGTAGCTCAGTTTGTGATCCAAGAAGTTCGACGTCAATTCAAGGAAAACTCCGGAATCATGGCTGGAACATCCCAACCCGATTACGGACGCTGTGTAGACATCGTAACTGTCGGAGCTTTAAAAGCGATGGTGGCTCCGGGCTTACTCGCTGTGATTGTACCACTGGTAGTCGGTGTCACTTTCAAAATGCTTTCGAGTGAACCGGGCAGAGGTGCTGAATCAGTAGCTGCTTTATTGATGGTGGGTACGATTGCAGGTATCTTGATGGCCACTCTCATGAACAATGGCGGTGGAGCTTGGGACAACGCTAAGAAATACATCGAAACAGGTGTTTACGGTGGAAAACGCTCTGACGCTCACAAAGCTGCAGTCGTGGGAGACACTGTAGGCGATCCATTCAAAGACACAGCTGGACCTTCTCTTCATGTGTTGATCAAACTGTTGTCGACTATCACTTTGTTGATGGCTCCTTTATTCATCTAATACCGAATTAGAGTCACAATTTAAAAGGGCTCCGAGAAAATTGTTCTCGGGGCCCTTTCCTTTTCGACTCCTCGAGTTAACTTCTCTCTCCTGTTCACCCACCCTTCAATCTGATATCCTAAAAACAATTCTTGAAGGAGAACTACGACATGGAAACCAAGTTAGCTCAGCTGTTCTTGCAAGGTGGATGGGTCATGTGGCCCCTTCTCATTTTCTCTGTACTCTCTTGGGCTGTTATTCTCGAGAGAATTTATACTTATCTCACTGTAAGGCCAAAACTGGCTGAAATCGCAACATCGTTGGTGCAAAGCCTGAGATCTGGTGACAGTAATTCAGCTAGGCAAATTTGTATGGCAGGGAAGCCACAAATTAGTGATGTATTTATTAATGCTCTAGAGACCAAACGTCCTCGAGAACTCGCAGAAAGAATGACCGAGCGAAGCAGAGTGAGGCTCATGTCTCAACTCAAAAGAAACTTGTGGATATTAGGAACTATTGGAAGCGCCAGTCCTTTTGTGGGACTTTTAGGTACTGTTGTGGGTATTGTGAGAGCTTTCAATGATATGGCTGAAAAAGGTGCTGGAGGATTCTCGGTTGTTGCAGGCGGGATCTCGGAAGCACTTATCGCAACTGCATTTGGATTGATTGTAGCGATCGTGGCTTTGCTGGGTTACAACATTTTTGTTACTGCAGCAAACCAAACTCTGAATGGTGTTAAACTTGCCACGGAGGAGCTTTTAGACCTTTCTTATTCGGGTAACCAAAGTCACTAAAGAGGTGAATCATGGGCATGCGGTTTTCAGAAACTGAAGATGATGCGATTGTCGCTGAGATCAATATCACTCCTCTGACCGACATCTTTTTAGTACTTCTCATTATTTTTATGATTTCAAGTTCGGCTATGCTAGAGGGGGGACTCCAAGTGAAGTTGCCTTCTGCCAAATCGACAACACTTACCAAAAGTGGAAACGGCAAACCCACTTATGTAACCCTCTCTAAAGATGGACGGATCTCAGTGAATGAAAAAGAAGCCACGGAACCAGCTTTGGCTCAAGTCATCAAAGACACTTTACTTCAATCCTCAGATAAAACTGTGGTCATACGCGGAGATGAATCTATTTTCTTAGGAAAAGCGGTCAAAATAATGGATGCTGCCCGCGCAGCGGGAGCTGAAAAAATTGCGATCGCCACTCAAGCCCCAAACTAGTCTTTAAGTAAAAGGTAAATAGCTTGAGTACGGCATGATAATTCTATCGAGATTTTCAATTCTGTAGGGTTTTTTGGCTAACGCAATTTTTTTAACCGTCTGATCGCGCAAGTCCGAGTGTTCAGACAAGGCTGAATACTCTTTCACCGCCTCTTCTCTTTTTCCCAAAAGATCTAAACTTCGAGCCCAGTAAAGCCAAATTTCGAAGTACTCCGGAGGGAAACATTTTCTATGAGACTTAACTTTTTCGGTTTCAATCAGAGACTTTGCAGACAAAAAGAAATCGGAAGCTTCGCCATACTTGCCATCTTTTAGAGCTAATAAACCTGAAATCAATCGGACCTCAGGAAAATCCTCACACTTCAGAGTCTCAGCCAACTCAATCTGAGCTTCTTTCATTTTTCCTTCAAAGGAATGGATGAACGAATGAATGAAATGATGTTTGGCTTTTCGCCGTTGGCTATTCTGAAAAGTAAAGCCTTCAAAAAAGGTCCCAGTTCTGCCAGTTTTGCCAGCGAAAATCTCTCCCATGTCATACTCATAATAGTTACCTAAATGCACTGGAGCATCACCTTCAGCGAAATAGGCTTTCATATTTTCTAAGTCCCAGACAACACTCTGCACGTTGTATATTTGAGAAACGGTGCGGTTCATAATGCGCTCGGTTTCCCAATAGGGGTCCCAATGGTCACTAATAGCTTTGCAGGCTTGTGGAACATCAAAATCGTCCCCCGCACTTTCAATGATTTGGGCCAATCTTTTTGAGCGAGAATAATTATCCCAAACCATTCTCTCTGTGGTGGCATACTCTTTTGTTGCGGGCTCATGGGTTTGATAAAAATTAGAGTGGGTTAAAGTCGAATTCTTATCATCCAGCCATCTAATACCGGCTGCTTTGGGATGAGTCTCATAAATAAAAGCTTTTCTTGTTTTTCCGTCGGCAACCACAAAAGCCCATGATGAAGCTACTTTCACACTTTTTAATATGTCCAGAGCATCATTGAGCGTACGAGCTCTTCGCAAAATGTCCTCTCCAATCACAAAGGGCAAATGACCTTTGAGATTGGTTTCAAAACAATAATGCTGGTGCAAGGCCACACTAATCTGGGCTTCATTGACTCCCGTGATGCCCGCAATTGGAACTCCCGCAGTTACAAAACCAATGTACCGCAAAGTATTCTTCGGTGCCATCATCTGAATCACAGGATGACGGTCCCAATATCCAACTCCAGGAAAATCTAAATTTCTGGCTTGTAAAAATTTTTTTCCATTATGAACAAAACTCGAGCAACCAAATAAAGGAGGCGGAGTAACATCAACAAAATTCACCGCCTTTATTTTTCCTGCGTAAGCTTGTAACAAAGGTAACAAATCGGGGAGAACAAGCGGGGTCAACAATTTCTGGAACGGCAAATTTGCCCCTGCTGCAACACCCAAAATACGATCTCGAGCATGATCAGGCACTTGCTTGACTAGCTGATTTACTAAGCCCGGATCGACCAATTTAAGCAACAAAGTCGAAACAACGTTCTGAGGAAACGATTTGGGTTTGTTTTTGATGAGTCGCTCCCAAAATTCACCATAAAATCCGACCATTCCTTGGTGGACTTTTGAACCCATGTGTTCGGCATGTTGCCGACCAATCTCAAAATCAGTTCCTGAGGTATGAATAACTTTTGTAGTTTGTGCAGGCCAAAGATGTTTCATGGTGGTAAGTCTAACTGAAATTCATCTCTCAATCTAGCTTTTGTAATCATGAACCTATCCTTGTCTGAATACCTTCGATATAATATGCGCAATGATAGTTTTAAAATCAGTAAAACTTGCAACTAAGTCTTTACAAAAACATTTTCGTCTTTTGTTTTTATTACAGATTCCTGTGGGTATCTTAGTGGCAACCCAAAGCTTGCTCGAGCCCTACCTAGAATCGAGCCCGATTTTAGCACTTATTTTTTTACTCCCCTTATTTTCATTTGTTTCAAGCGTCTGCACGGCCCTTACTTACTTAGTTATTCAAAGCGAGCTCTCAGGAAATCACCCCAATTTTAAAAACTTCCGAAACCTGAGTTCAACCCAAATGAAACAACTAGCTTTGTGTTCCTTATTAGTCTCTGTATTTTTTGGACTCGGACTGGCTGCACTTATTCTTCCAGGATTTTACTTTCTGGCTTGCTACTTATTTGTTCCAATTTTGGTTATCTCTGATCCCAACAGGAAAGTATCCGAATATCTTGCGGAATCGAAACAGGTCGTTTCTCAGGACAAAAAGACACTGATCACGACCATGCTATTTGTGATCATTGGCTTTTTAGTTGAGATTCCAATTAGCCAATTTGTGGCGCTCATCGCTAGATTCACCGGAGCGGCCATTTTTATAGATTCAGTTTTTACCATGTTGTTCGGAATGTTTTTTGACTGCATCGTCGTATTTTATTTTCTCGCTATCAGCAGAAAGGAATCTTATGAAGCCAATTGCTGAGCTCCTTGAAAAAACACTAAGTAAATCTCCCTACTGGGCAGAGGCTCGTTATCACAGACGAAACTCGCAAGCACTTCAGGTTCAAAAAGGATTAGTGAAACAAGCAAAGTCAAACTTAACATCGGGAGTGGGCATCAGAGTATTAGTTGATGGCGCTTGGGGTTTCTCTTCAACTTCGGACTTAAACCCACAGGCCCTCGAAAAAGCCCTTAAGTTAGCCATCGAGTGCGCAAAGTCGCTGAGCCAACTCAAGAAAACTCAAGTTAAATCACTCCCTGCAGCCCGGCTAGCTAGGGGCGAGTTTTCAATACCTGGTTATGACGCACTAAAAACAATGCCGCTAGAGCAGAAGCTACAAGCTGTTTTAAAAGCAGAAGAGATGACCCGAAAAAATTCAACTCTTATTCAAAGCTCAACTTGTGTTTACAATGAATTATTCGAGGATAAAGTCATAGTGACAACTGATGGCGCAAATGCAAGCTCCAAACTTGCACGCAATGAGATCAAGTTAGGTGCTATCGCCTCCAAAGACGGTGAAATGGCTGAAAGTCACGAGTCCGTTGGCAGAACTGGAAGCTGGGATTGCCTTTTCGATCGAAGTAGCCTCAATGAAATGTCTGAAAACGCAGCGAAACTAGCTGTTGATCTTTTGTCGGCTCCTAAAATACCTGGAGGAACCGCAACTCTCATCCTCTCTCCAGCTATGGTAGGTTTACTTTCTCACGAAGCTATTGGTCATACTGTCGAAGCCGACTTCGTTCTTTCAGGCTCAGTAGCCAAAGATAAGATTGGAACTCAAGTTGCTAGCCCTTTAGTCACAATGTCAGATAGTGGAACAGTTCAAGGGATTGAGCACTCAGGGGGAGAACTTCTAGTAGATGATGAAGGTGTACTCACACAAAAAACAACCATCATCAAAAATGGAATCCTCAACTCGTACCTTCACAATCGAGAATCAGCTGCCATCTTTGGTGTTGAGCCTACTGGAAATGGGCGAGCTTGGCTTTATTATGATGAGCCTTTGATTAGAATGCGGAACACTTACATTGAACCTGGGAATCAAAGCTTGGAAGAGATTATATCAAGCACAAAAGATGGCTACTTAGTCGATTGCCCACTCGGTGGACAGGCAGATGCAACCGGAGAATTCATGTTTGGAGCTCAAAAAGTGACTAAAATTGAAAATGGGAAACTTACAAAAATGTACCGGGGCGCAACCATCTCAGGACAAGCATTTGAAGTGCTATCTACTGTAGATGCGGTTTCTAAAGAGTTTATCTTAGATTTGGGTTCAGGTTACTGCGGCAAGGGACAGCCCGCAAAAGTGGATGCTGGTGGCCCCTATATCAGATGCCGAGCAACTATCGGAGGAGTTCAAGAATGAGTCAGCCCTTGAAGAATGAAAAGGAACGGCTAGAAGCTGCTGCAGAGAAATTGCTTTCCTATGCAATCAAGTCCGGGGCAGATGCGGCTGAGATTTGTGGAAGTTATGGTCTTAGGACCAAAATTTCACTCGAAAAACAAGACTATCATTTGGCATCCTCTGATGACGGTTATTCTTTGGGAGTTCGAGTGCTCAGAGGTCAACGTCAAGGATTTGCTTCCTGCAACTCGACTGAGCCCTCAGAACTCAAAGAAGCAGCGCTGAGAGCAAATGAAATCGCTGGCTTCTCTCCAGAAAATCCGCATTACACTATCCAAAAAACAGAAAATATTCCGACAGAAGCGCCAACTCAACTTGTCGATCCCGCTCTAATAGATCTTTCGATTCAAACCCAAAAAGACTGGACCCGTCTCATGGTTGCAGAAGCCACCAAGGACAAGCGATTTAAACTCAATGAAGGGACTCTTGAAATTGGCACTAGTTTATCCTTGATATTAAATTCATTGGGAACACATCAAATCGAAGCTGATTCTGCGGCCAGTTGGAGCCTCATGGGAATGGGAGTTGAGGGGGAGACCATCACCAGTTTTGATTATTTCTCTGAGTTCTCACGAAAAGCGCAATCCACTCCCGAGAAGATTGTTCAATCTTCGAAAAGGTTTGTATCAGAAGTCATTGCCAACCTTAAAACAGGTTCTTCCCAAAGTTACAAAGGGTTGGTCATATTTACTCCAAGAGCTGTTTTGGACATCTTAATCTCAAGTTTGAGCTATCACTTAAATGGCAGAGTTGTCGCAGAGAAGACGGGGCGATGGGGGTTAAACGATCGCGATAAACCTATCTTAAGCCCTAAACTAACGTTGACCGACAATCCATGGTTGCTTGACCGCTCTGGGTGTTCAAGTTTTGACCGAGAGGGAGTTCCTACACGGCCCATGCATTTAATCGAATCGGGAGTGCTCAAAGATTTTTGTCTAGACCACTACGCGGCCCATGCATTGGGCCTTTCGAGCACTGGTCATGCTGCAGGGGGGCCCTCGAGTTTACCGACAGTTTCAACCCATACCTTGTGCGTATTGGCGGGAACAGCTTCTAAAAAATCTCTTTTTGAAGAGACACAAAAATCTCAAAAATCATTTTTAGTGGTACACCGCTATTCTGGACAATCAGATCCAGTGACAGGCGATTTTTCTGGAGTCGCTAAAGGGGCCGAATGGTGGGCTGACGGGGAGAAAAAATACCATGTTCAAGAAACTCTTATTTCGGGAAATCTTTTTGATGCATTGGGAAAAGACCTCGTTTCAGTTTCAAATGAAACCATGGTCATTGACTCCGACGAAGAAAGCCCTACTCTACTTATTGATAATATTTCTGTCACTGGGGGCTAAAGTGGAAGCAAAACCAAAAAAAACTGAAATTGCGACTCTAGCTGGGGGCTGCTTTTGGGGAGTAGAAGAGCTATTGAGAACTTATAAAGGTGTTATTTCCACTTCGGTTGGATACACTGGGGGCTCTCTTCCCGGTCCCACTTACGATATTATTAAAACAGGCACAACTGGCCATGCTGAGAGTGTTCAAATCGAATTCGATCCCAATCAATTGAGTTTTGATGAACTTCTTAAATTTTTCTTTAAGCTACACGACCCCACAACTTTAAATCGACAAGGCAACGATATTGGAACTCAGTACAGATCTGTGATTTTTTATCATACTGAAGAGCAGAAAAAGATCGCTCACAAAGTAAAAGACATGGTTGATAAGTCGGGGGCTTGGAAACGTCCCGTGGTTACTGAAATCATCCCAGCAATGCCTTTTTACCCCGCCGAGGAATACCATCAAAAATACCTAAAGAAGAATCCAGGCGGCTATACTTGTCATTACGTCAGAGATTACAAGTTTTAGACTTTGTTTCGCACAGCTTCCGTTGAAAATCCGCTATTTTGAAAGATCAAGCTCTCGACAAGCGATAGGGTTAAGCTTATTTTACGAAAACTATGTTTGATAGCTTAACAGAGAAACTCGTCACTACATTAAGAACTCTTAGCGGTAAAACACGAATCACCGAAGAAGTCCTCGATGAAGTTTGCCGCCAACTTCGAACCAATCTTCTTGAAGCCGATGTCAATGTGAAGGTCGTAAAAGACTTTATCGAGTCGGTTAGAGGAAAAGCGTTGGGAAAAGAGGTTCAAAAAAGCATCTCTCCCGAGCAGCAGTTTATTCGAATCGTTTACGAAGAGCTGGCTCAAATCATGGGAGGCAAAGCTTCAGAACTCAACTTCCGTGTGCGGCCCCCAGCCGTCATCATGGTTGTGGGGCTTCAAGGAAGCGGAAAAACCACAAGCACTGTCAAACTTGCGAAATACATCAAACAAAAATTTAAAAAGTCGGTCTACGCGGCCTCCATGGATGTTTATCGTCCAGCTGCAATCGAACAACTTGCAACTCAAATGCAAGCACAGGGAATTGAGCATTTTGAGAGTTCAATCACCAAATCGGTCAGAGAGCGTGCTATTTTAGCGAAAGAAGAGGCCATCCGGAAAAATATGGAAGTTCTTCTAGTAGATACTGCGGGAAGACTCCACGTAGACAATGAAATGATGGATGAGGTCTCAGAACTTGCCCAAGTTTTCCAACCTACTGAAATCCTATTGGTCGTGGACGGTATGACGGGACAAGATGCCGTTAAAATTGCCTCAAGCTTTAACGATCGACTATCTCTGACGGGTCTCATACTCACTAAACTTGATGGAGATGCTCGAGGAGGAGCCGCTCTATCTGTAAGAGCAGTCACGGGAGTTCCCATCAAATTTGTAGGAACAGGGGAAAAACCGGAAGATTTTGAAGTCTTTCACCCCGATCGTTTGGCCTCAAGAATATTAGATATGGGGGATCTTCTATCGCTGGCCGAGAAAGCAACGACCACTTTAGACCCTGAAGAAACTCTCAAACTAGCTAAAAAGGCGAAGAAAAATGACTTCACCCTTGCCGATTTTTACTCCCACCTTCAACAAATTAAGAAGATGGGGTCTTTTGAAAATCTGATGAAGTTCTTACCTGGAATGGGCCAAATGACTAAGCAATTCAAGGACATGGCACCCCCAGACACCGAGCTTAAGAAAATTGAAGCTATTATTCAGTCAATGACCCCCTCGGAAAGAATCGACTATAACCTGTTAGACGGAAGCCGCAGGCGCCGAATAGCGGCCGGGTCAGGCACAAAAGTTGAGGATGTAAACAAACTCATGAAGCAATTCCTAGAAGCCCGTAAGATGATGACACGCCTTACAAAAATGTCTTTGGGAAAACGCGGTAGGATGTGGTAGGAGAGTAAACAATAGTATTATTCGCTAAAAGCGCATGTTGGAGGCTTATAAATAAATGGCGACAGTTATCAGATTCGCAAGGCACGGAACAAAGAAAAAACCCTATTTTCGAATGGTTGTTCAAGATCACCGTTCACCTAGGGATGGACGATTTGTAGAACATATCGGAGCTTACGATCCCATTAAAGGTGACGCTTCTCTTGTCGTTAAAAGAGACCGTCTCGAATACTGGCTCAGCACCGGAGCTCAATTGTCAGATTCTGTTAGAACAAGACTGAAAATGGTTATGAAGCAAGTTGCAGCTGCAGCGCCACAAAAAGTGGTGGCAGACAAACCTGCTAAAGAAGCCAAAGCAAAAAAACCAGCTAAGGCTAAAACCAAAGAAGCTTAATTAGCCCCTATTCGGACTTTGGGTTTCTTGGAAATGGAGGACTCAAGTGGAAGAGTTAAGAAATTTAGTAGAAGTCATGGCGAAAGCCCTCGTAGACTTTCCAGAACAAGTTAATGTTGCTGAAGTGGAAGGCGAACAAACAACTGTTATCGAGTTGAAAGTCGCTAAAGAGGACCTCGGGAAAATTATCGGTAAAGAGGGACGCACGGCGCGTTCTCTTCGCACCATTCTAGCAGCCGTCTCAACTAAGCTTCGCAAACGTTCTGTTCTAGAAATTTTAGAATAGATCGAATCTGAGTTGTTGAGTTGAAAGAATTAGTTGAAATAGCGCGAGTATTAAAGCCCCATGGATTTAAAGGGGCTTTAGTAGCTAAAACCGAGTCTGGTAAGGACTCTGCCCTATCCTATCTAACAAAGCTCTACATTGGTAAATCTCCAGAAACGACGACCGAGCATCAAGTCATCGAAAAGGCTTGGATGCCCAAGGGATGGAAGCTAGAGCTTTCAGGAATCACGAGCGACAGCATGGCGAAGAGCCTGAGAACTTTCTCTATCTATGCTCTTCGCGAAGATCTTTCACCCGTCGCTGAAAATGAGTTTTATGTCCATGATCTTTTAGGAGCCTCCGTAATGGACTCTTTGTCGGAGGAAAAATGTGGAACGTTGTCTTCAATTGAGCCGGTGTCCACGCAGTCCCACGAAATCTCGCAAGATAGATGGTGGATTGAGTCCAATGGAAATTTCTTCTCGATTCCCGCTACAACGAAATACATCCACCGAGTTGATGTTAATCAAAAAACTATCTGGTTAAAGAACTTAGCTGATTTTCTATTGCCCGAATGACAAAACCTACTTTTCATTTCATCACCCTGTTTCCTGAAACTATTCAGGTCTGGATGACCACTAGTATCCTAGGACGTGCTTTAAAAGCACAACTTTTTGATTTGAAAATTTATCAATTACGAGACTTTTCAGAAGATAAACATTTAAGTGTAGATGATGCTGCTTACGGTGGGGGCGGCGGGATGGTTTTAAGAATAGAACCTCTAGTAAAAGCCGTAGAAACCATACGAAAAGAAATAGGGGAAACTCCAACGAAAGTTATTTACTTTTCACCTGCGGGCAAAACACTCAACCACGCGCTCGTTAAAAACTATGTTTTAGATTCCAAGATCGACCATTTTATTTTTGTTTGCGGCCACTACGAAGGGGTCGACCAACGTTTTGTTGATCATTGGGTCGATGAAGAGATTTCGATAGGGGACTTTGTTCTTACTGGGGGAGAGTTACCAGCATTAGCCATGGCAGATGCTATGGTTCGACACTTGGAAGGCTCTTTAGGGTCTGATTCTGCGGCAGATACCGAATCCTTCTCTTTGAGATTGGGGCAATCGACTCTTTTAGAATATCCCCACTATACTCGCCCGAGTGAATTCAGGGGACTTGGTGTTCCAGAAATCCTATTAAGTGGAAACCATCCCAAAATTGAGTCTTGGAGATTAGAGCAAGCGCGACAGAAAACTTTGAATAGACGACCTGATCTTTTAACCCCTACTCTTTGAGTGCTTACTTCGCAGTTAAATTGACAAGCGGTTAACACGGTCGGTATTTTAGAGCAATATGACTGACTTTGACGCACTAAAAATTATCGGTTTTGACTATGTTGAGTTTGCCGTTTCAGATATCGACAAAGCCCTAGAACTTTATCTTCGTATGGGTTTTGAAAAAGCCGGCACAAGAGAAATTCATGAAAGAAAACTAAAATCCTATCGAGTTAACCAAAATAATATCAATATCGTTTTGAGCCAAAGCCTAGATCCTAAAGACCCAGTCGCTAAGTTTCATCAATCACATGGCGATGGGATCATGACAGTTGCTTTTCTATGTGAAGATGCTGTTTCAGCGCTCGAAATCGCAGTTTCTAGGGGAGCTCAAGTTGCAGAGGCACCCCGCTCTTACCAAAAAGATTTTGGTTCAGTGACTCAAGCATCTATCAAAGCCTTTGGAGATGTTAGACACGAATTCATTTCGCGAAAAGGCAACCTGTTCGCAGAAGGTTTTGATGTCCCCTACAAAGTAACCAGCCATGGATTTGGCCTCATGGGAATTGACCATGTCACTAATAATGTCGGCAAAGGTGAAATGGAGGGCTGGGCTAACTATTACGAAAAAATATTTGGTCTAAAAAACACCCGTTTCTTTGATATCCACACTCAGCGCACGGGCCTTTACTCCAAAGTCATGGAAAGTCCCAATAACGTCATCAAAATGCCTGT
>DDPO01000139.1 GCA_002342225.1 Bdellovibrionaceae bacterium UBA2466
TTTTTGACATTCTTATAGCGCTCACTATGGGTCTGCCCCTATCCCCAATACTAGCTCTTATTTGTTTATTGATTAAGCTAGAGGATCAGGGTCCTGCTCTCTACTGGTCGAAAAGAGTCGGAAAACTCAACAAATTGTTCCTAATGCCAAAGTTTAGAAGCATGAAGCTCAACACTCCTCAAGTAGCAACTCATCTTCTCACAAATCCGGACCAACACCTTACGACAATCGGAAAGTTTCTACGTAAATCTAGTTTGGATGAACTTCCTCAACTTTGGTCGGTATTTATTGGAGATATGTCCGTTGTGGGTCCTAGACCCGCGCTCTTTAACCAAGACGATCTCATAAGTCTGCGAACACAAAAAAGCATCGAGTCTTTAAAACCTGGAATCACCGGATGGGCTCAGATTAATGGACGCGATGACATCTCTATCCCAGCCAAAGTCGAGCTCGACGAATACTACTTAAAAAATCATTCTCTTTTTTTAGATTTCAAAATCATAGCCCTCACATTTTTTAAAGTGCTTAAAAAAGAGGGGGTCAAACACTAGTTTTGATCAATGAACTGTCGGCTGAGGAGACAAGGACGAATTGGTTTCCAATTGAGGCTGGTATTCAGGAACTAAAGTTTGCACTCTATCTTGAATCTCGGATGGATAATAAGACTGAGACTTCCCGAGAACAGAATCTAAATGTTGATTAAATTTCTCCCCCACTTCACGGGCTTTCGCCACTCGAATCATAGGATGACTTGTCTCGAGAGTCACTTCGCTTTCAAATAAAACTTCTTCGTATAGTTTCTCTCCTGGCCTTAGTCCGGTAAAGACGATCTCAATATCTTTACCTTCCTGAAGACCATTTAAAATGATCAGTTGTCTTGCAAGGTCGACAATTTTGACTGGCGAACCCATATCCAAAACAAATATTTCTCCCCCTTTACCAATGACACTCGCTTGAAGAATGAGTTGAGCAGCTTCAGAGATCGACATAAAAAACCGATTCACTTCAGGGTGAGTCACGGTTACTGGCCCTCCCTCTTTAATCTGCTTTAGAAACAACGGAATAACACTTCCTGAGCTTCCAATCACATTACCAAATCTTACAATCGCAAATTTGGTAACGTTTGTCTGAGATTGGTAATGTTGACAAATCATCTCCGCAATACGCTTGGTAGCGCCCATGATGTTTGTTGGATTGACCGCTTTGTCTGTCGAGACCATCACAAACCTATCCAAACGGTACTTAGTGGCTAACTCGGCAACAACTCGGGTTCCATGAATGTTATTGCTAATAGCCTGTTCCGGATTTTTTTCCATGATTGGCACATGCTTATAAGCTGCTGCATGGATAGCCACTTGGGGCCTATAATGCGAAAACACTTTCTCCATTTGAGGCTTATCTTTGATGTCTACGATGAGCCCTTCAAATTGGGCTTTTGGTAAAAGTTTTAAAAGGTTTTGCTCAAGTTGATAGAGATTAAACTCAGAAATCTCCACTGCAATTATCTTCTTAGGCTTAAACTTGGCAATTTGTGCGCAAAGTTCAGAGCCAATCGATCCCCCTGCACCCGTTACTAAGACGATTTTGTCCTTTAACATTAAACTGATTTGATTAACTTCGAGTACTGCAGCTTTTCGTCCTATCAAATCCTCTAAGCCCACATTCTGCAGCTGAGTAGGATCAATTTTGCCCGATAAATAATCGGACATTTTAGGCAGTCTTTTAATGACAACACTCAAACCTTTGCAACGGGCAATAATTCGCCCTAAAGTTTCAGAGGATGCGTTTGGGATGGCGATTACAATTTTATTAACTTTATATTTTTCGCAAACCCATGGGATTTGGTCGATAGTTCCTGCAACAGGAACTCTATGGACCCATTTATTTAAATAAGATTTATTATCGTCAACAAATGCGACTACTTTCATTTTTAGTAGAGGATTGCTTTTGACACTCCTTAAAAACTGCTCGCCCGAACTTCCGGCGCCTACAATCAAAACATTCACACTTTCTTCACTTGGAATTCTTGTTACAAAAACTTCGCGCAAAAGCCTGTAGGAGAACCGCCCTCCCCCCAGAAAAATAACAAGCAAGAGCCAATCGATGACCAAGGAGGAGCGAGGAATATGCTCCAATCGAGTAAAAAGGAACAAAGCAAGATAGGATGCCATTACACCCAACGAGGCACCACGAACAACTCGGATGAGATCTGGAGCACTAGAGAACCTCCAAATACCTCGATAAAGACCACAAAAATAAAAGACTACCAACTGACAGGTAGCCACTAAAGCTAGACACCCCAAAAAATATTGGGGTTCCTCGGTCAGAAACTCAAATTTTCCAAAGGCTAAAGAAAGAGCAAACAAAAGAGAAATTGCCGAAGCCACAAAGTCATGCAGGACAGCGAGAGAGGTCTTCTGCCACCCTCTTAGATTATCAATTGAACTAATCATCTACTTATAATTACAGATAAAACTTTAAGCCCCCCACTTTTACTCGGTTTAGCTGTGTTTGCAAGGAGATAGTCTTAAGTGACTGTTTTTAAAGCGCTTTGGTGTAGCCACCATCCGCTAAAACATCAGTTCCCGTGACATAGGTATTTCCATTAGAGCATAGAAAAACCGCAACTCTCGCTATTTCCTCGGGCTCTGCAATTCTTCCAACCGCAGTCTCTTGGGCCATTGATTCAAAAAATGCCGGTGACTTTTTCTTTAGCTCCTCAAGTCGGGCCGTACCTGTTGGACCCGGTAACAAATTATTAACAAGGATTCCCGTTCTTCCCACTTCTTTTGCTAAGCTTTTGGTGTAAGCAGTAAGCCCTGCGCGAAAAGTTGCACTCACAGGGAGTTTAGGAATGATCTCAACTGCAGAAGTCGAAGTTACAGTCAGGACTCGGCCCCACTTTCTCTTTTTCATTCCGGGTAAAACCAGTTGGGACAACAAAATCACACTTCTCAGAAGTGACTGATAGCCTTTGTCCCATCCTTCGAGCGAAATATCCAACGTGGCACCAGCAGCCGGCCCACCAACATTATTGATTAAAATATCGATGTTTCCTGCTTTTTGAATATCTGTGACCACTTTACGAATCTTTTTTTCATCGTTGAGATCAAGCTCTTTGCCAAGGATTTTTACAGTGGGATTTTTTCGTTTAAGTTTCTTTACAGCATTCTCTACGTGGGAATAATCACGGCTCGCAATGATGACATTAGCCCCTTCCTCAACAAAGGCCTCTGCAATTGCAAAGCCGATACCTGCCGACCCACCCGTGATAAAAGCTGTTCTGTTTTTTAAACCAAGCTCCATTATCCCCCCTTGAGCCTTTCGAGCTTCTCTTTCCATCGATTTTCTACTAACGACCGTACTTTTTTATTCTCAGGCAAACTTAAATTGGGATCTCGCTCCAAAAGTTGAAGTGCTTCATCCCTCGCGTAAGAGAGTAAATCGGCATCCCGTAAAATATGTCCCACCCGAAAGCCTGGCAAACCACTTTGTCGCGTTCCTAAAAACTCTCCGGGTCCCCGCAGCCGTAAATCTTCCTCAGCAATTTCAAAACCATCTTCCGAGCGCTCCATGATTCGTAACCTCTCGGTAACGTAAACATCGGCAACAAGAACACACTCGCTATGAAGAGATCCCCGCCCTACCCGTCCTCGAAGTTGATGTAATTGAGAGAGGCCTAATCGCTCTGGATGCTCAATAGCTATAAGTGTAGCGTTGGGAACATCGATACCCACTTCAATCACTGTAGTTGCAACGAGAATATCATAGACTTTATTCTTAAAATCCATGAGGATCTTATCTTTCTCTTCGGCTTTCATCTTTCCATGCAAAAGAGCAATAGACTGGGTAGGAAATATCTCTTTTTTTAGAGTTTCATACATCTCGGTCGCTGATTTCAGATCCAGTTTCTCAGAAGCTTCTATCAGCGGATAAATAATATAAACCTGTTCCCCTTTTTGGAGTCGTTCCCGAATTTTTGAATAAAGCTTTGGTCTCTCTCTTTCTCGAAGAATCGAGGTTTTAATGGGAATTCGGTTTGCCGGTTTTTCTCGAATAATAGAAAGATCCAAATCTCCATAAAGTGTGAAGGCCAAAGTTCTGGGAATGGGGGTTGCTGTCATCATCAGTAAATGCACCCCTTCCCCTTTTTGAATAAGGGCATTTCTTTGCTCAACTCCAAACCTGTGCTGTTCATCTACAATCACAAGTCCAAGTCGATGGAATACGACCCCTTTTTGAAAAAGTGCATGAGTTCCAATAATCACGTGAGCTTTTCCCTCACGAATGGAATCTCTGTCCTCTTTGACTCCTGCATTGGAATGAGTCAAAAGCATCGGGACTAAATTTGTTCCTTCTAAAAGTTTTTGAGCTGTTCTAAAATGCTGCTGAGCCAAAAGCTCTGTTGGCGCCATTATAGCTGTTTGATACCCACTGCCCCCTGCTATCACTGCTGAAGCCAGAGCCACAACAGTTTTTCCAGAGCCTACATCGCCTTGAACCAATCGGCTCATCGAAAAATTTCTGCAGAGATCTTTTTCGATTTCCTTCAGCGTCTTTTCTTGATCTCCAGTCAGTTTAAATGGCAACGACCTTATAAAATCTGTAAGTTTTGAATGAGCGCTATCGAGCCTTGGAGCTTGCTCCAACTGTTGCCTCTGTTTTTTTAGGCCCAAACCTAACTGCAGGACAAAAAATTCCTCAAAAATAATTCTCTGTAAAAACTTGGATATCTCATTTTCGTTTGGACACTCGTCAGGAAAATGAACTGCGCGAAAACTAGCTCTAAGCGTGGGCAGTTCCAGCTTTCCTCGAATGTTTTCAGGAAGAGAGTCCTCCAAGGAGTTGAGCGAAACTTTGATCACTTCGCCCATCATTTTACGAATCGTCTTTTGATGAAGTCCCTCAGTTTCACTGTAGACCGGTACAACTCTTCCAAAATGGATAGAGGCTTTGGGTTTTCCCTCATGAAACTCTTGAATTTTTTCGTACTCCGGATGACTCAAAGTAAATGAGTTTCTAAAAACTTTCACTTCTCCGAAAACTACGACGGTGTTCCCTACCGCAAAATCCTCTTTTAAAGTAGGGTAGGCATGGAACCACGAAAGCTGAATTCGTCCTGTGTCATCACCTGCCACAACTTCTAATCTAGCTTTTCTACCCATCCGGATCTCTTTCTGAGAAAAGACGGTTAAAAGAAGAGTAGCGTTTTGATTAGGAACAATATCCCTAATCTTCAGGATTCGACGGCGGTCTTCGTAAGTTCGTGGCAAAAAATAGAGGGCATCTTCGATGGTCGAAATGCCCTTTTTTGAAAGTACCTGAGCGAGCTTCGGACCTACACCTTTGATAAATTGAATGTCGGTCGAAAGTACATCACTCATACTTAACGCTTAAAATTTCGTACTCGACATCCCCTTTGGGGACTCTCACGGTGACAGAGTCACCCTCTTTTTTATTGAGAAGCTGCCTAGCGACGGGAGATTCGATCGAGATCATTCCAGCTTTAATATCTGCTTCGTCGGTTCCTACGATTGAATAGTTCTTGATCTCGTCAGAGTCCAAATCCTTCAATTTGATCGTAGCTCCAAACACAATCTTATCTGTACGAATCTCACGAGGATCGACCACCAAGGCGCGAGCCAGTTTATCTTCAATTTCTTTAATACGACCCTCGATAAAACCCTGTTTCTCTTTCGCAGCATCGTACTCAGCATTCTCAGAAAGATCTCCATGAGCTCTGGCTTTTGCGATCTCTTCAATCACTTTAGGGCGCTCGATTGACTTCAGATGTTTCAACTCGTCATCTAATTTGCTCTTTCCACGAACAGTCATGGGAATTTGGCTCATTTTCATTTACCTCTTTAGCATCACACTTTGAGAACTATCGCTCTTGCAAACAATGAGTCTCTAAATTTATTTTTTTCATTTGGGAGATTGCTTGAACACCAGCTTTGGCCGAAGCGAGGGTTGTGAAATAGCATAAATTGCGCATTAAAGTGGCCCGTCTCAGTTCATAGGCCGCTCCAACTTCATGTACCCCTAAAGCCGAAGTATTCACCACTAAGTGAATCTCACCATTTTTGATATGGTCTACCACATGTGGGCGGCCTTCGTTGACTTTATTTACGACCGAAACCCTAATATTTTCCCCTTTTAAAGCATCAGCTGTTCCTCGGGTCGCACAAATCTCAAACCCAAGATCGACAAGCTTTAATGCAATATTTTTAACTACTTCCTTATCATCATCTTTGACACTGAGAAAGGCTTTGCCCGATTTAGGTAAAGGGAATCCAGCAGCAATAGTCGATTTTCCAAAAGCTTCTCCAAAGGTTTTACCGACCCCCATCACTTCTCCAGTTGAACGCATTTCAGGTCCCAATATTACGTCCGTGCCCGTAAAGCGAGTGAATGGGAAAACCGACTCTTTCACATAAACAAGGTCCATTTTCGGTTCAGGAATTCGAAGGTCTTTCAGTTTTTGACCCATCATCACTTTCATCGCTATCTTGGCATAAGGGATTCCTTTGGCCTTGCTGGCAAAAGGAACGGTTCTCGAGGCTCTAGGATTTACTTCTAAAACAAAGATCTCGCCTCTTTCGATAGCAAACTGAATATTGATGAGACCTTTGACCTTCAACTCAAGAGAGATCAGACGCGTTTGCCGTTCCAATTCTTTTTGAATCTCTTCGGAGAGAGTCATGGGTGGTAAAGAGCAAGCGGAATCTCCGGAGTGAACACCTGCTTCTTGAATTTGCTCCATCATACCCACGATGGTTAC
>DDPO01000043.1 GCA_002342225.1 Bdellovibrionaceae bacterium UBA2466
CGCTGAGGGATGGCCGTTTCAAAGTGCTTATGAAACAGTTTACGGGCAGACTTGGAGAGTAGTTTTGGCCTCTTTCATTGCATTTTTCGCTGGAGAATTTACCAATTCCTACGTCTTGGCAAAAATGAAGATGTGGACCCAAGGCAAATTACTATGGACTCGCACTATTGGGTCGACTATCGCTGGTGAAGCAGTAGACTCTCTAATATTCTATCCCATCGCATTTCTTGGAACTTGGCAGCATCACTTAGTTGTAAAAGTGATGGTGACCAATTATCTTCTGAAGGTTCTTTGGGAAATTGTGATGACGCCCGTCACTTATCGACTTGTAAATTTTCTAAAAAGAGCTGAGTGCGAAGACTACTTTGATTGGAAAACTAACTTTAATCCCTTTAAATTGGACTCATAAAATTCTTGAATCACTACCTGAAAAAAGGAGAGCCTGCTCTCATTTTAGCTCCAATGGAGGGGGTGACCGATTTCCCCATGCGAGCTTTGTTGACGGAGTTGGGCGGTTTTAGTTTTTGTATCTCTGAATTTATTAGAGTGACTCAAGAAATCTTACCTGAAAAAGTCTTGCATCGATTCATTCCAGAGTTAAAAAACGGTGGAAAAACAGATTCTGGTTGCCCTGTGTTTGCACAGATTTTGGGTGGGAATCCATGGCGCATGGCTGAAACAGCTCGTTCATTGGTGTCTCAAGGTGCTTTGGGGATTGATATTAATTTTGGTTGTCCCGCCCCCATTGTAAATAGAAATGATGGTGGAGCTGTTATTTTAAAAGAACCTCATCGAATCAAAGAAATCATAAAATCGGTCAGAAGCTCTGTACCTAGCGATATTCCAGTTTCAGCAAAAGTAAGATTGGGGTGGGAAAATCCTACTGAAATATATCGTATATCAGAAGCTGTTATAGAAGGTGGGGCTTCATGGTTGACCATTCATGCACGAACTCGATCTCAAGGCTATGCTAAACCAGTTCATTGGGAGTTGATTGGAGAAATAAGAAAAAATTTTCCAATACCTGTGATTGCCAATGGAGATATCTGGTCTTTGGAAGATTTTAGAAAGTGCCGTGAAGTGACAGGTTGCGAACATTTCATGTTGGGCAGAGGAGCGCTTGGAGAGCCAACTTTAGCGCTTCAAATTTGTAGAGAGCTAGGAATCAGTTCTAAAACAACAGCCCAGCTGGAAGAATATGCTGACTTTCGAGAGAGATGGGTCCCTCTTTTTAAAAGATTCGTTGAGCTGGGAGAACCTCAAGCAATAAGTCCCCACTATACTGTTCGTCGAATCAAGCAATGGTTGAATCTTGCCTCTCGAACGAGAGATATAACTTGGGCCGAACCGATAAAACGAGCGACTAATTTGGCCGAGATTTGGGAAGCATTTTAACTGCACCTAGAGCACTGAAAAGAATTAACGAGGCGCCAAGCCATTGCAAAAATCCCATTCGTTCTCCTAAAAGAAAAAAAGCAAAAAGTGCTGCAAATGGAGATTCTAGCAGGAAAAGCATACTCACTGTAGATGACGGGAGAACTTTTTGAGATCTTACTTGTATTAGAAATGCCAGAAGAGTAGATGCGAATGAAAGTATCAACATAGCCATCAAAATTTTTGCTGAAATTGGGAATTTGGGTATGGGCTCGAATGGTATGGCAAGGGCAATAGGGATTAACCCAGCCCAAAATGTTTGAAAAACATTGAAAACGAAGGCCGATCCGATCTTGGGGACCTGTTTTTCAAGGAAAACAATCTGTGAGGAAGCCATGAAGGCGCAAACAAGTGTGAGGAGATCTCCGAAATTCCAACTTCCACCTTTAAACTCACAAATAAGGGCAGAGCCTACTAGCGCCGTCATTACCCACAGTAAGTGGAGTTTGTTGATTTTAGTTTTTAAAAGCAAGAGTTCTAGAAAAGGAACAAAGACAATATAAAGAACTGTGATAAAACCACTTTTGGTCACTGACGTATAGGCCAAGCCCGCAGTTTGAAAAACTAGAGTTCCACTGAGAAAAAATCCAGGCCAAGCAGCTAAAAAGAACTGTTCACGATTGAAATGTGTCTTTAGTTGAGGGGTTGCTAAAATCACGGGAACTGCAAAAATAAATGCTAGATAAAACCGAATAGCATTCGTCCAGAAAGGGCCGGCAAAATCTAAAGCCCATCGTGCGCAAACAAAACCAAAGCCCCAAATGCTAGCAGCAAAAATAAGTTCTAAAGCCGCTTGTTTAGGACTTGGATTGGATTTGAGCCTCTTGATCATTTAAACAATTGCTATTTCTTGTTGAGAGGACTGGTTTCAGCGGGGGAACTGCCTGGTTCACGATTTTTAAGGTTTAAATCTTGATATGCGGAATTGTCCTCCTTTGAAATGAGTGGTGCGCCAATTAGAAGGGGGTGAGAACAGCTGGGTTTGAAGCCATATTGACAGGATTGTCTCAAAAAATTTTCAGCTTCGGCGAGTTGGTTTTGTTGCATGCTGATATTCCCCATTAAATTTAAGGCTTCCGAATACAAGGGTTCAGTGGGCTCCTTGGCTAAAATGTTCATGACTTTTTGGAGGTAGGGAACTGCCTCTAAGAATTTCTTATCATTGAATCTTAAGTAAGCAAAATTCATCAGCGCTTTGGCTGATTTGGGGTTAGCTTTTAACCATGATTCAAGAGCTATTGTGGCTTCCAGAGAAGATGAGTGGGTTAATTTGAGATAAACTAACCGGTCATAAATCCAGTCATCCTTGGGAGATAAAGACAACCCTTTTTTTAAAATCTCTTCGGCTTGTCGTGCAGTTTCATTGTTTTTGTTGCTTGAATAAAGAATATGAGACTCTAATTTAAACCCAATGGGGTCGTTGGGAGCTTTTTTGGTTTGAAGCTCTTTCGCCCATTTCAGAGCTTTTTCTGTGTTTGGTTCGAGTTCCGGATAATCTAAAAGCAATTCTCCCGTTTGAATAAAAATATTAGGCTTGGCGTTTCCCGAATCTAAAAGTGGAATGAAATCGGCAAACAATTTTGTGGCATCCTGTTTTTTATTTAAAATCCAGTAGAGTCGAATAAGTCGAGGATAAGTAATTAATTGCACGGGGGCCAGTTTTAAGGAGCGACGGTAAGCATCGACTGAAAGATCAAACTTGTTTTGTTTAAAATAAACATTGCCCAGCAACACAAGTGGTACCGAGTGATTTGGAAAAGCTTTTTGTGCTTCGATACAGGCTGTTTTGGCGTCGTCGAGACGTTTTTCATCCGTGAGAGATGTTACTTGAGTTACGTAGTCCTCAAGAGTTTTATTGGATATAGATCTTCTGGGAGAGTCGCTTAGTTTGACAAGAAGAACCACAAGGAATGCTAGGCTGATTGCTCCTACCTGTATTGCTCGACGAGGTCGGATTACTTGTTTCGAAGAGTTCACCTGAGGAGAGTTTATGTTTACTGCAGGTTCGCTGGTGCTATGAGATGCAGCTAGGTTTTTTGAGTCTTTGGAATCGGGTGAGACGGGCTGAGCAGCAATCATCTCAGAGTTTGATGAAAATCGAGAAGGGCCAGCTAATGAGACCGAACTCGATTTTGAAAGTTGGCCTTCTTGTTTAAATTGAGCTAAGGTCCCTATTTCCGTTTGGGATTCGTGTTCTAACTGGCAGTCAAAAACAGTGTGGCCCACTTTGAGACGATCTCGGTCTTTCAATACGCCAGACTTCCTAAGCTCGCCATTCACGAGCGTTCCATTGGTACTTCCTAAATCGGTGAAGGTGAGTTCTCCATTTTTTTCATTCCATTCGAGAGCAACATGGGCTCGAGAGACTTGAAGGTCGTTCAAGACGATGTCGGCTTGCCCACGCCCGATGATGACATAGCTCTTTTTCAGGGAAATTATTTTCCCTTTGTCTCTATTGTCTTTTCCTTCAATAACAACAAGGCGTGCGTTTTTTTCTCGAGAAGCTGCCATCAAGTTAAGTATCGGTATATTTGGCAGATTTAATTAATGATATCGTTCTGTTTAGCGCTGTGCATTACTGCGTTGATCCGCTTCAATAAATTAGGCTGCTTCGGGGCGGTGAGAGTGTTGGGAGGGTGACCAATGCATCAAGATGTCAGACTCTAGCAGTGCTCCCGGGCGAATCTCTATTTTTGGACAAGTCAAATTGCCTGAAATCACAGCAGTTTCCAAAATGATGATTTTGGAGGATGAAAATAGATTTCCTTCAACCCTACCTCCAATAATGAGCAATCCTTGGGAAGAGATGTCACCTCTGACCCATCCGGATTTACCGAGAGTGAGCGTTTCGTGTGATTGCTGATAAACGTTGCCTTCAATTAACCCCAAAATGTAGCACTGTGAACAAAATGAAACCGAGCCTTGAGTGCGAGTTCCTTCTGCGATTACTGTGAAAGAAAGGCTTTCAGTTAGCATAGGCTTCACCCAAGTCGATAGTTTTTCGTTCATGATGAGTCAGGTTTTTCCTGGAGTCGAAAAGATAGACATTGATGGCCAGAGGCCGAAGCAGTTTAGTGACTTTGAAGTTAAGCGAAGCGCTTAGAGTTTTTGAAAACTTGAAGGGTCGTTTTTCTAGACTTGAAATGTCAGTGTTGCTGAATTCATCTCGCGTATTGTAGCCAGGATATAAAATAAATTGTTTTCTTTGTTGAACACTAATGACTCTAGAGCCGATTCTTGGTACTTCGGTTTCCAGAACAATCAAAAGTTCCCCTTGAGAAATTCCACTGCCTGAAGGTACTAGTTCTAGTTTTACAGCACAGTTATCTGCTTGACACTCGGAGCTCAAACTACCGATTCTTGCTGCAACAGGGGATTGCCCAAGGCCCATCCACGAGTCTTGAGGTTTTTTGGGTGTTCCGGTTTCAGATTGAGCTGAGCGACTTACGGAAATATTTTCTACGGCCTGATCTTCGATCAGCTGAACGGTGTAACCCAACTGTCGGTTCAGCATTAAACTCTCAGGTTCCGAAAGAGTTTTTAATTGCAATTTTAGTCGAGTTTCCAATATCTCAGCTTGAAGTTTTCGGTTGTTTTCAAGTTCTCGAAAGAAGAATAAAGTTCCCCACAAAAGAAATAGGAAAACGAAGCTTGTCCAACTGATAACCTGTGTGACTTGGTGGAGATCAATTTTGAAAGAGAACGGCTCACCCTCCTGAGGCTGAACAAAAAGTTGCACTAGGTTGCGAGACGATCTTTTGTCTGGTTTCATAGGTACAAAGGCTTGAATTTTTATTAATTGACTAAAGAACTAACTAGAAGAGTAACAACTGTAGGATTACTATAATTATACCTAGTTTCAGGGGGGAAACGAAGTGAACTTTGGGGGTGTAAATTAATGTCAGGGTCCCAAATAGACCAAAACCTATCTAACCCTTTGTTTATGCAAAAGGCCAAGTCGTGACACAAGAGATTAAAAAAAATATAAGGCGGGCTAGTGGAATAATGGCTGCCAGCGTTATTTTGTCGCGAGTCATAGGTTTTTTTCGCGAGTGGGTTTTCACTCAAACGTTGGGTGCATCGGCTATGACCGATGTTTATCTATCCTCTTTTGTCATTCCTGATTTTTTAAATTACCTCATGGCTGCTGGGGCTTTGAGCATTTCACTTATTCCAATCCTGTCAGAATGTTTGAATCATGAAGATAAAAATCTGACTGAGAACGTTTTTAGAACTGTATCCACCGTCATGGGAATCTTATTAATATCTCTCATTTTTTTGGGAGAGGTTTTTGCGGATACTTTGGGAAGTTGGGTGGCTCCAGGATACAACTTAGAGCAAAAGGTACTTTTGTCGAAGTTATTGAGAGTTGTTTTACCCGCACAGTTTTTTTTCTATTGGGGGGGACTTGCGATGAGTGTTCAGCAAACTCATGGCAAATTTATATACTCTGCTCTGTCACCTATTTTGTACAACCTTGGAATTATTCTTTGTGGACTGATTTTTTATCAGACCCAAGGGGTAATGGGGTTTAGCATTGGAGTTTTAGTGGGAAGTTTTTTCGGACATGGTGTTTTGCAGTGGTGGGGGCTTAAAAGGTTGGGTTACTCATGTCTCCCAAAATTGGACTTTTCGGAAAACGTCGTCAAGCGGTTCAAGAAATATTTGTGGGTTACTTTTCCTATTATGTTGAGCTTTTCGTTAGTGGTAACAGATGAATGGATCTCTAAATACTTTGGTAGCTTTTTGCAGGCAAAAGCAGTGAGTTATCTTTCCTATGCTAGAACCGAGATGCGAATTCCTATTGCCATCATCGGTCAAGCGGCTGGAATGGCAAGCTTTCCTTATTTGAGCCGCCTTTGGTCTGAGAAAAAATTCTCTGAGTATGTTGATACGCTTTTGGGGGAGATTTTAAAGCTGTGGGCCTTGGGTCCTATCGCTGCTGCTTTCGTGGTATTTTATGCAACTTCACTCACTCATTGTATATATGGCGGAGGAAAACTTACCGTTTTTGATCTCAACGAGACTGCTTCTGTATTAGAAATATTTGGAACTGGGATATTTTTCTGGGCTAGTCAAATTCTTTTATCTCGAGGTTTCTACGCTGCTCAGCGCACTTGGTTGCCATCGGTGCTTGGTACTTTGCTCAGTGCTTTGATGGTGCCCGTCTATTTTTACTTATCGAATAAGTACTCTTATCGAGGATTAGCTATGGCGGGCACGATAGGAATTTTTCTTTATTGTTGGATTCTCTGGATAATGCTCCGAGGACATATCGCTCAAGTTGTTCCCGGATATGATTACAAGACTTTTTATCACTTTCTTTTAAAGTGGAGTGGAGTCATTGTTGTCGCTGCCTTTGTTTGTTTTGGATTGTCGAAGCTTGGAATCTATCAGGGAACTCGATTTTCAGCTTTTGCCGATTTGTGTCTAGGGGCCCTAGTTGTAGGCGGCGGGACTCTATGGAGTCTAAGGACGATGACGCCCAAAGATTTTTTCTAAAGTTGCAGTGATTTCCCCTAATGTACTGTGAGATTTTACTGCAGACAAAATCGCAGGAACTATGTTTTTCCCTTCAGTCGCCGCTTTGTGAAGTTCCTTTTGCGCCTCTTCATGTTTTTTCTGATCTCGATTTTGCCTGAAAGCTTTGAGCCTTTGAACCTGCTCTTTTTCAATTTTAGGATCAATGGATAGAACCGGAGGAAGTTGTGATTCTTTTTGTTGAAATGAATTTAAACCTACAACAATTCTCTTTTTGTTCTCAATATCCATTTGATATTCATAGGCCGCTTCTTGAATAAGTCCTTGCTGCCAGCCCTCTTCGATACATTTTACGACTCCCCCCTTGGTTTCGATCGTTTCAATCATTTTTCGAGCTTCGTTCTCGATAGAGTCTGTTAAAGACTCAACAGCGAAGCTGCCTCCGAAGGGGTCTACAATCGAAGGAATAGCCGATTCATAAGCAATCACTTGTTGAGTTCTAAGAGCTAATAAAGCCGCCTCGGAGGTCGGTAGACCCAAAGCCTCATCTCTAGAATTGGTGTGGATAGATTGAGCTCCCCCAAGGGCTGCTGCTAAACACTGCAGAGTCACTCGAACGACATTGGTATCGATTTGAACAGGAATCAGTGTGCTTCCTGCAGTTTGTGCGTGGAATCTAAGTAAAAGGGACTTTTTGTCTTGAGGTTTGTATCGCTCCTCAATCAGTTTCGCCCAAAGTCTCCTTGCTGCTCTGAATTTTGCGACTTCCTCGAGAAAATCATTGTGAACATTAAAAAAGAAAGAAAGTCTTGGAGCAAAGTCATCAATTTTTAAACCTCGATCGATGGCCGCCTGCACGTAAGTCAGACCATCAGCTAGAGTAAAAGCAACTTCTTGTACCGCAGTACTTCCAGCCTCTCGAATGTGATAACCACTAATAGAAATGGTATTCCATTCGGGAACTTCATTTTTGCAGAATTCAAACAGATCGGTGGCTATCTTAAGACTCGGAGAAGGGGGAAAAATATAGGTTCCCCGAGCTATATATTCTTTAAGAACATCATTTTGAATAGTGCCTTTAAGTTTGTTTCTGGGGACTCCATTTTTTTCTGCAACTCCTAGATAAAGACATAGAAGAATTGCAGCTGTTGCGTTGATGGTCATGGAAGTTGAAACCTGATCTAATGGGATTTGATTGAGAACGATTTCCATGTCCTCGAGAGAGCTAATCGCGACACCCACTCGGCCTACTTCTCCTTGTGCCAAAGCATGATCGGAATCATAGCCCATCTGTGTGGGGAGATCGAAAGCAATACTCAAGCCCGTTATGCCTTGGGAAAGTAAATAGCGATATCGCTCGTTTGAACTTTTTGCATCGCCAAAACCTGCATATTGGCGCATGGTCCATACTTTTTTAGTGTACATCGTGGGGTGGATGCCTCGAGTGAAGGGAAAAGCCCCAGGAGCCTCGAGAGATTGATTGGCTGTGTCCTTTGCCTGATAGATCGATTTCTTTTCCATAGCGCCATATTAGGTAAAAAAGGGGGGGGATGGCAAAACCTTTCTTGTGGGAATTTTGACACAATCAAAGAGGCCATTAGGAAGTTGAAGGTGGTCAATGACCTTGCTAGATTACCCCTTTTGCCCTTTGAGGGTCATCGAGGTATAGGAGTCTTGTGATGACAAAGCTTGAAACGATATTTTCGGGTGAACATGAAGAGGTTGTCTTTTGTAATGATAAGGCTAGCGGACTAAAATGTCTTATTGCTATTCACAACACACAGTTGGGACCAGCCTTGGGTGGTTGTCGGATGTGGAATTACGAAACGGTCGATCAGGCACTTGAAGATGTATTAAGGCTTTCAAAAGGAATGACCTACAAAGCAGCTGTTGCTGGGCTTAACTTAGGAGGCGGAAAAGCAGTTATTATCGCAGATCCCAAAAAGGATAAGTCAGAAGCCCTTTTTCGATCTTATGGAACTTTTGTGGAGTCTCTAAACGGCAGATACATAACAGCCGAGGATGTAGGTACCGATGTGAACGACATGGAGTACATCTTTATGGAAACTTCTAATGTCGTTGGAGTTGCTGAAACTCATGGTGGGTCTGGAGATCCTTCGCCTTGGACTGCTAAAGGCGTTCTCGAAGGCTTAAGAGCTTGTGTGGAGCATCGATTACAAAAAACAAGTCTCGAAGGTCTTAGAGTGGCTGTGCAAGGGGCAGGGCATGTGGGAGCCTATTTAGTCGACTTTTTCCTCAAAGAGGGAATGCATGTATTTGTTTGTGATATCGATAGTTCGAAAACGAAGATTTTATCAGACCGGCCCAATGTAACTGTCGTCAGTACAGATGATATCTATGAAGTCGATGCTGATATTTTTTGCCCCTCAGCTCTAGGCGCTGTGATTAACGAAAAAACCCTTCCAAAACTAAAGTGCAAGATTGTCGCTGGAAGTGCCAATAACCAGCTCGCAACAACTGAGTGTGGCGATGAGTTGTTCAAAAGAAAAATAACTTATGCTCCTGATTACGCAATCAATGCGGGTGGTTTGATGAATGTTTCGATTGAGTTTGAAGGTTACGATGAGAGACGAGCCAATCGAATGATGAGAAACATTTATTATGTTATGAAGACTATTTTGCAACATTCTCACGTGGAACACCTACCTGAATATAAATGTGCTGACCGAGTAGCACAAAAAAGAATTGCCGAAATCAGTCGATTGAGAGGTCGATTTATTGGTAACGCGAAGCCTTCGTTTCCGGGAAGAATTGTTCGAAGATGATTCAAAGGAGAAATTATGTCTGAAAAAAAGGGACGTTTTGAGACCCTAGCTGTTCACGCAGGTGTGAAACCCGATCCCAGCACTGGCGCTATTATGACTCCTATTTTCGCAACGAGTACTTATGTGCAAGTGTCTCCTGGTAAACATCAGGGGTATGATTACTCCAGAACTCACAATCCCACTCGGACGGCCTTGGAGACTTCGTTGGCGGCGCTTGAGGGGGGAAAACATGCTTTAGCATTATCCAGCGGCTGTACCGGAACAGATATTCTTATGCACCTCTTGGAAGTCGGTGACCATGTCGTTTCTGTGGATGATGTTTATGGGGGAACCAGCCGTCTTTTTAGAACTATTTGGGCTAAACACGGGGTGGAAACCTCATTTGCCGACTTAACCAGCAGGCCTCTTACCGATTTTGCAACTTCAAAAACTAAGATGGTTTGGATCGAAACCCCAACAAACCCCCTTTTAAAAATTATAGATATTGAAAAAGTTGTGGCAGCAGCAAAAAAATTGCCTACGAAACCTATTGTGGTGGTGGATAACACTTTTGCGAGCCCCTACTATCAAAGCCCCCTAGAACTCGGTGCCGATGTGGTTCTGCACTCGACCACAAAATACATCAATGGTCACAGCGACGTTGTCGGAGGAGCTGTTATCACCAACGATCAATCACTTTTAAGTCGTCTTCATCACATTCAAAACTCAATTGGTGGGGTGCCAGGACCTTTTGATGCATTCTTAGTGCTTCGAGGGATTAAGACTCTTGCTCTTCGAATGAAACGCCACGGGGAAAACGCATTTGAACTAGCCAAATGGCTCGAGCAGCATCCAGCAGTTGATAAAGTGCTTTATCCCGGTCTTGAGTCTCATCCTCAACATGCCATTGCTAAAAAACAGATGAAAGGCTTTGGAGGGATGATTACTTTCTTTATCAAGGGAAATTTAGAAAATGCTCGAAAATTCCTGGAAGCTGTAAAAGTTTTTGCGTTAGCTGAAAGCTTAGGCGGAGTCGAGTCTCTAGTAGACCATCCGGCCATTATGACTCATGCATCTATTCCTGCTGAAACCCGAAAGGCACTAGGGATTAGCGATAATTTGATTCGATTGTCTGTTGGAATAGAAGCCATTGAAGATCTCAAAGAGGATCTCGATAACGCACTTAAACTCTCTCAATAGAACTTTAAGAAATCAAAAGCTTGGGCGATAATAGACCATGGCCAAAATTGTGCCCAAAAAGAATCTTATTGGTACTCTCACTGAGGCCAGTGGAGTATTTAAGGCTTGTGCAAGGAAAAGCAAAATCCTAGCAGCTTTGGCTTGGAAGCCCGAAGTAGTTCATGAATTCTATCTTAAAAAGGAATCTGTACTTCCAAAGCCCACTTATTCGATTGATAAAAAAGAGATTAGCGATCTTTTAGTGGCTTTAAAAGAAATCGAGCTCAAGCTGAAAGGCGATCATCCCATGCTGGCCTGGCTTCGAAGAACCTTGGAGTCTTATCAGCAAGGACTTTCATTACTGGTTTCAGTGGGTACCGATAGTTTTTTTGAGATCTCTAGCCAAATGTACGGAAACTCAAAAACAAAACTCTTTAAGGGTGAAACCACTAATCTTGATTTAGCTCGAGCTATTTCCCAAAGGATATCAGTCTGCTCGCTCAATGATATTGGGGAGTCTTTTGTTCAAAAAAGTGCCGCCGAGTTTGCAAGCTCACTCGAGGAACGGATCAAAAAACGAGCTCCAATGATCCCTTTGAAAGTAGAAGTGACCGACACCATAGCTTCGAAAGTGGTTGCAGGCATGAACAAAGTGAAGCTAAGAAAAGATGCTAGGTTCTCTGACCTTGAGTTAGATGCGCTTTGGAACCACGAAGTCGAATCTCACTGTTTAACTGCTCACAATGGAAATCGCCATGAGAACGCTGATTTTTTGTCTGCGGGTGGTCCCAGAACTACCATGACTCAAGAAGGACTTGCTGTTTTTTACGAAGTCTATGCTCATACCATGTCTCAACTGCGATTCTTGTCTCTATGTAATAGAGTAGAAGCAGTAAGTTTAGTAGAAAATGGGGCTTCATTTCTCGATGTCTATCGTTGGTACAAAGAGAGAACTGAAAGTTCACTGGATGCCTTTTTTAATACACAGAGAATATTTCGGGGAGCTAATCTCTCGGGTGGCGGGCCTTTCACCAAAGATGTAGTCTACTTGCCCGGGCTTTTAAGCGTTTATAATTTTTTAAAGTATGCAGTAAAAAACCAGAACCGCGTTTTAGTGGAAACTTTAGTTTGCGGAAGAATGGCTCTTGAAGATGTAAGTACTTTGGCTTGGTTACGTACTCATGGGGTAATTAATCCCCCACATTTTATTCCAGATTGGTTAAAAAATTGGGAAGGTCTTCTTAGTTTCTTCAGTCTTACGGCTGTTTTCGACGGGTTAGATCTTACAAATATACAGGACTATTTTGATGAACATTTGCTTCATGATTGGGATGTTGCTATTTAATGAAAATACGTAGATATCAAATTAAGAAAGAAGTTGAAAATATTTTAAAGCAGGGTCATCCATGGATCTTCAAAAGCCATTTAAGTAGTGCCGCTGATATTTTTAAAACAGGAGATTTGTTGTCTTTAGTGAATGCTGCAAATGAGATTGTGGCTTATGGATACTTTGAACGGGATTCTTTGATTGCAATTCGAGTGATAAAGTTTGGAAAAACTGCTCCCGATGCGATCTGGTTCAAAAACAAACTACTTAAAAGCTTGAGCAAAAGAGAAAATATCAAGCAATACACTGAAGGTTTTCGTGCCCTTCACGGTGAAAACGATGGCTTTCCAGGAATAGTTTTTGATGTTTATAAAAAAATGGGAGTGCTACAAACCTATGTCCCATCCGTTGACCCTTTGGGCAGATATATAGCCTCTGTGTTGAGGCATGAATTAAATTTAGATACTGTTTTATGGAAAGAGCCGTCTCGACGAAAAAAAGCTGGCAAGACACGAATATTGTACGGCAAAGAGCCAAAGCTGATCATTGTTCGCGAGGGTAAGCTCAAAGTGGCAGTAGATGTAAGCGAGGGTCAAAAAAGTGGTACTTTCTTAGATCTGAGAGGATTAAGAAAGTTTTTGTCTCTTCAAAATCTAAAGGGTAAAAAAGTTTTAAATCTTTTTTCTTATACCGGAACTTTAGGTCTAGCAGCTGAAGTAGCGGGAGCTAGCGAAATTTGGAATGTAGATATTGCTCAAGGAGCCTTAAAGTTTTCAGAGACTCATCATAGTTTAGACAAAAAGAAATATCGTTATATCTCGGCCGATGTTTTCAAGTGGGTGGATAGTCTTCCCCCACATGAGCGCTTTGATGTTTTGATTGTCGATCCACCTTCAATGGCGAGTGAAACTAAACAAGTTCCGGTGGCTTTAAAAGCCTACAACCGGATTTATAAAAGACTACTCCCCCACTTGAAACCGGGCGGAATGATGATTGTTTGTTGTTGCACTTCTCGAATTTCGAGAAAACAATTCACCGATAATGCTAAGAAGGCTTTAATTTCTAGCCTGCCTAAAATGAAGTCTATACAGCCTGAAGATGATCATCCTGTTGGTTTCCCAGAAGGGGACTATCTCAAAATGCTAATTTTTTCGAAGTAACCGGTTAGTTAGGATTAAAGCCAATATTAAGTTGTATTAAGTACCAGCGTTGTTCGTGTGTTCGAGCTTTGTCTCCTGTTTCAACACCATAACTTGAGAAATGGATTCGAGTATGAGGAGGAAATTCGAAGGTTAATCCATAGGCAAGGTAGCCCTGATTAGCCCCCATTCGAAGACCAAAAATGGGGTTCTTGAGTTCAGTGCCAGCGTGGAGAAGTTTGATAATATCAGTGTGATCGAATGCATTTCGTAAGTCAGCGGTTATATTCCAAGTCCAACTTTTGTGAAATGGATAGATTAGCGCGGAGCCGAAGTGGAAGCTCTGTTTGACTGCGTTGGGAGGAAGATGAGATTCCATAGCTTTGAAGGTGGTGTTTCCAATGTCTTCAGCAGTAGC
>DDPO01000172.1:0-217 GCA_002342225.1 Bdellovibrionaceae bacterium UBA2466
CAGTTAACTGAATCACCTGCTTAGCGCTTATTTAAGCTCGGGGCTCAATAGCTACTTTGGCTGATACCGAGTTGGCGATAAAACAGTGCTTGTGAGCCTTAGCGTGAAGCTCATTTACTTTTTCAATAGAAACCGGTTCTGCACCATCAAACTCAACTTTGGGGCTCAATGTAATGTGAGTAACACACATTTTACCTTCGGTGTTTTTACCCAGAGT
>DDPO01000172.1:284-12827 GCA_002342225.1 Bdellovibrionaceae bacterium UBA2466
TTACCTACAAACTCAGGAGCAGATGAAGCTTGGCACTTGATTCCTCCGCCAAACTCAATCGTGTGGGTACGATCAAAAGTGTCATAATTGAAATCAGGAGTTTCTCGTTTCCAAGTAACGGTGGCTTTATAGTCAGACATGTTGCTCTCCCTGTAAAATTATTGCTCTAGCTCTTCCGTTTCCGGAGGAAGCTCTGTGGGCTCTACCACTATTTTTGCTTTCGGTTTATCTAGCAAACTCATCACATTGACCTGAATATTTAAGCAGATACTTTTCAATGGGAGGTGGCTTAAGTTTCGAGGAGAGAATGGATTTTGAATCTCAGCTCCGATTTCATCTAAAGTAAAAAGAGGATAAGCTGCTAATGCTACGACCATCGGAGTCAGCCAAACTACCCTGTCCACTAACCCTAATGGCAACAACAATAAGAAAAGAAGGATAAATCTTCGAACAATAATGGCAATCGAAAGCGGAATAGGCGTGTTTCGAATCCGTTCACACGCACCAATGGCATCAATTAAAAGGGCTCTTTCTCTTTCAGCTCTTTGAAACGCAAAGTTATCTAAACCTTTTGTTCGTAAAAGACATAAAAGCTCGGCAATTTTAGCTCCGACATAAGTAGGCATATGCTGACTACTTCTGATTTTATTGGTCTCTTCCTCTCCCAATAAGTTTTGTACTTCTGAAAGAGCCTTCTCTGCTCTTAAGGACTCTCGCATAACGTGAGGAAATGCCGCAACCCAACTCAAATAGGTTTTGGAAAGAGCTTGATTTGCTGAACTATATTCATAACCAATAATAGCCAAGTTTCGACTCTGATTAACGATACTTCCCCAGATTTTACGAGCTTCCCACCAACGGTCGAGACCGGAATTAATTCTCAATAACAAGAAAAGACTGAGAACTGCCCCAGAATACTCAAAAGGGGTAATGGGTATTGCCACTTGCGGATAGTGGTGAAAAACCAACGAACAAGCTAAAGAAAAACAGGTCGTAAAAACCACTCTCCGAGTTACAGCTGGAGAAGCCGACCCCTTGATGGCCAAGGCGGTTCTTAAAAAGCTTTTTGACTCCCCCTTGTTGGTCAGATCAGATCTCACTTCTAAGTGAGGAAGGGGAGTTTTGTCAGACTGAGACTTAAATAAACTCATCATTTTGTCCTTAATTAGACCCTTAATTTGGGTCTAAAAGCCCCAAAAGTAAAGAGAGACGGTATGTTTTTTCATATTCTACGTTCTCCCTTGCTAAAAGTTGCCCTCGATACTCGACTCGCCCTGAAAAATCGCCTAGATAGCTATTGCCATGTGAATAGGAAGGGAACAATAATTCAATCTGGAAACTAGAACAGGAGTCCGATTGCTTAAAACACCTCTCAAGCTTTTATTAATAGTCCTAGCAACCGTAACACATCTTAAGCCTCTCTTAGGAGTTGAAACAGTAGTGATATTAGATCGTGGGGAGCCTTATGGGGCGATGACTGCCGAAAAAGGGGTGTTTTGGATTGGACAATCTCGTCGAAATTTTAATAGCGACTATCGACTCGAAGTTTATCGTCCCGATGGTCAATTAGTGGACTCGGTTAGATTAGCTCACAGTCTTAATCAGATAAAAAAAGCTGGCAATGGCTCTGTCGTTGTGACTGGTATCAATCCAGTTTCTCAGTTGACCCAATACACTTTCGCAACCTTCGAAAACGATAGAATCCAATTTAAAACCACTCAAATAAATGTCGATGGCTTCATCAGCTTTTGGGTAGGAACTTTAGGAAAACGCCACTTTTTCGCTGACATTGGGGGAAACCCAAATGACTCTCAACTCAATCTCGATTTACCTGCTCAAACACTTTTTTCATCTGCGAGTTCTGCCCCTACATATTTAAAAGCAAGAGTTCGTATGCCTTTAGCCGGAGAAATTATCGACGGAAAATTAATGATTGTCTCTAGTGAAGGGATGTCACTGAAAGCAGGAAGTATAGTTGAAGTAGACCCTCTCACCTCTTCAACTAAAATTCTTTTAGATTCAAAAACAGCTCAATTTCGGGGCATCGAAGCCATTCCCGGTACAGCCCTACTTTTAACCCTCGCTGCCGGGGAGAACAAACTTCTGCTCATAGATAAAAATACGGGCGAGATAAAACGAGAATTTCCTACGACAGGTTATTCGAGAGTTTTCAATCGATTCGGACATTGTGCGATTGTCGGAAATGATGAGTCCAACACGATTGAAGTCTTTCAATTGAACTCCGATGTCAACCAACCAGTTTTGACTGAAAAAATATCCCTTTCAGCAGATGAGTTTTCTGGAATAAAACAAATCGCTTCTGATGAATTGACCGGAACGATTTTTGTCAGAGCTAACTTTCCCTGCAATCCTCTCATAGAAGTTTGCAACAAAGACTTCAATAGAGTGGTTTCTTTGGGGCAAAATATTGCAACCAAACTTAAAAATCGCTGTTTCTAATTTAAAATATTTTAATTTTTTTCGAGCGCTTGGGTTGATTTTTATAGATACCTCGGTGACCTGAAACGAAATAAGCTACAAAACAACCTATGAGAACATAAGGTCCCACATTCCATCCTAAAAGCTCGATAGCCATTAAAGAACAAGCTATAGGAGTATTCGAAGCTGCTGCAAAAACAGAGGAGAACCCAACTGATGTTAGAAGCCCCTTCGGAAGAGGTACATATTGAGACAAAACACTACCAAGTGTTGAGCCGATAAACACTAAGGGTATAAATTCTCCCCCTTTGAATCCAGAAGCGACAGTCAAAGAAGTGAATAAAATTTTGAATAGGGGATCCTTCCAACTTAAAAGTTCTGAAAAGGACTCTTGAATCACTTTAATACCTAAACCTACATATCGATAACTTCCCTCAAGATTGAAAAGTAATACTAGAATGATTCCTGCTATGAAGGGTTTGAAGGGCGGAAATGAGATGAATCGAGTTTCAAGCTTTTCAATTTGATGAGTAAGTTCTGAAAATAAACGTGCTGTCAGGCCAAAAATCAAGCCGGAAACGAGGACAATGACGAGATTTTGGATGCTCAATTGAACAGCTTCCAAGCGAGGGTAAACCGTATGAGGTGCATGAAATAAGTGGGTTGTTTGGTAAGCGACGAAGGATGCAATCAACGATTTTGCAAAAATCGGTAACTTAAAATGCCCACTTCGAATCACTTCGATGCCGAAAACAGTTCCGGCCCAGGGCGCTCCTACAGCCGCACCGAAACCTGAGCCTAAACCTAGGATGAGTAGATCTCTTCTATCCTGAGCCTGTAACTTGAAATATTTCGAAAGTTGATCAGCAAGCGAAGCCCCCATCTGAACTGCAGTTCCTTCCCTCCCCGCGGATCCCCCAAAAAGGTGAGTCATCACTGTGCCTAATAGAACCAATGGAGCCATGCGAAAAGGGATTGTGTTTTTAGGATTGTGGATTTCTTCCAAAATGAGGTTGTTTCCACCAGCAACATCTTTCCCATGTCGGTAATAAAGGTATCCAACAAAAAATCCTGCTATGGGCAAACCTATGATCAAAGTAGGGTGAGCTATTCGTATTTGAGTCGCTTTATCGAGCAGCACCAAAAATAGAGTAGCTGCACTACCGGAGAGAAAACCAACAGCACTACCCAATAAAAACCATTTCAACCCTTTGTAGATGAATCCTCTTAATTTTTCGTTTAATCTAATCATACCGTGCTTCACTCTGAACTTTTTCATGCGTTGTTTATCACTTCGGTATCAATCACTGTTGTTTCTACTTTATTAGCAAGAACGCCCATTCCCGCACTGATAGGTTTTATTGTAACAGGTCTACTCATCGGTCCGAATGGTTTAGGTTGGATAAAATCGATGCCAGCTGCCAAAAGCATTTCAGAACTCGGCATTGTTTTCCTTATGTTTTCAGTAGGTCTTGAGATTTCGATCTCTCAACTTAAAATGATGATTCGGCCGCTATTGACTTTGGGGCTGTTCCAAGTGGTCGGAACAATGGGAGTTGGCATACTCTTCTTTGCGCTGGTTTTAAAAGTCCCCCTAAGTGCTTCCTATGTGATGGGATCTTGCCTAGCTCTGAGCTCCACTGCAGTCGTTCTAAAACTCCTAGCCGATCGAAGAGAGACTGAAACTCCTTATGGTCGTATGAGTCTTATTATTTTGCTTTTTCAAGATATCGCTGCCCTTCCACTCATGGCGAGCCTTCCACTCATAGCTAATCAGACGGTTTCTGTGGCAAATTCCTCCGGAATAGGAACTGTGATTTTTGGTATTCCACTTTTTCTTTTGGGATGTATCATTTTAGGTCAGTTTGTCATACCGTTGATCTTTAATGAAATCACGCAAACCGGTAACAGAGAACTTTTCTTCTTTTCTATTTTCGCAACCACGTTTGTCATCTCTTTTTTGGCAGAGAAAGTAGGGTTGTCTCTTTCTCTGGGGGCATTTATAGCCGGAGTTTTAATTTCTGAATCACCCTTCAGCCGACAAGCATCAGCTGAAATGGGTCCGTTCAGAGATATTTTTTTGGGTCTATTCTTTGCCTCAATCGGAATGATGCTCGACTTGAAATTTGCCCAAGCAAACGTTCGACATCTCTTATGGTTAATACCGGCACTTTTTTACATCAAGTTCTCAGTTCTTTACGCCCTTTTGAAGCGATACAGCCGTTCGCATGGTATCAGTTTCGCAGCCGCTTTGGCTCTGAGCCAAATCGGAGAACTTTCCTTTGTTATTGCAGCAGCTGCTTTTTCTTACGGTATTATTGGTAATGCTGAATTTCAGTATTTTTTAACACTAGCTGTTTTTTCTCTTCTCATTACACCCTTACTTTCTCAATGGGGTTTGAAAGGTGCATCTCACAGCAGTTGGGCTGAACTAGCTCGTGGATTTCGTTTAGGCTTAAAGAAATCACAACCGAAAAATGAGGGGCTCTCAACGCTATCTGAGCCAGCGGAATCCCCCCTAGTAGCTCCTCGAAAAGCTATAGTCATCGGTTTAGGCCATACGGGAATACAAACACTCACTGAAATTTCTCAAAAAGGGGTACCTTGCCTTGGCATCGACATCAATCATAACAACGTCAAACAACTACAGCAATTAGGTATCGAAGGTGTTTTCGGGGACTCTACGAGCAGAGAACTCCTAGAATCGGTTGGCGTAGAAGAAGCGTTCTTAGTTGTTGTCTGTGTCAGTGGTCGTCATATAGTCCCTAAAATTATTTCGACGGTGAGACTTATCAATCCAAAAGTAAAAATTTTAGCTCGAATTCACTATCTCCAAGAGCTCCCCGAAATAGAAACTGGGCATTTATGCGATGTGGTTATTTCCGAACAAGAATCGGCAAAAGCACTCTGCAGAAAAGTGCTTGAATGTTATAGTTTGTCATAGAAAAACACTTTAAGGAGATCCCTATGGCTAGATTTCTTCTGCCTCTTGTTGCTCTATTCTTGGCGCAGGTAATTTTCGGTGCAGACGTTAAATATTCCAATGGGACTGCCAATGAAATTGAGCTCGAACTCAATTTAACACCCCATGAAATGGTTCTGACGCAATTAAAAGCTAAGGGAATTTCATTTTATCGAATTCCCATTGAGAATGAGGGTTTTCTATTTAAAAAAGCTGGGCTTCCTGAACTGCCCGAGATCCATCGATGGCTCGTAGTGAATTCGAAAGCACAATATCAAATAAAGGTCATTCCTGGAAAACATAAGATCTATCGTGATATTTTGCTCTATCCGGCCCAACCCGACTCAATTGAAACCGAGAGCAAACACTTCAAAATGAACCGTTTAGCTTACTTAAAAAACGTTTGGTACGGCTCTCCCCAAGTTGCTCTTGGCAAGAAAGCAAAACTTGGAGAACTCACTTTACTACCGGTGACTTTTTCTCCTGCTGTTTACAATCCACAAAAAAGAGAATTGAAAATTTATCAAACCCTAAAGATTAGAATGGAAAACCTAAAGTCGAATGGCGAGGATTCTCCACTGCTGATATCTAACTTTGCCTCGACCCAAGCAAAAACTCTGACCTTGAACGGCAGTGAATATATTGCTCGATTTCATTCGCATCGGTCGAGTAAAGCAATGCTGATTGTCCACAGCCCAATTCTGGAGCAGTCGGCTCTAGAACTTGCACAACTTCATCAGCAAGAAGGAGATGAAATCAATCTCATTGAACTAAAGCCGGGAACTTCAAGCGAAGAGCTTAAAAAACTCCTCGTGTCGCAGTATCAATCTACTCAAATGGATGCTGTTCTGTTACTTGGAGATGAGGCTGCAATTCCTATCAGGTCTTATGGTGGACAAACAGGCGATCTCTACTACAGCCTACTTTCAGGCTCTGATCAGATTTCAGATGTAGCTCTAGGTAGAATTCCTGCCAAAACTGAAATTCAGGGCAGGATTGCTCTCAATAAAATAAAAACTCTACTTGAACTCAAATCAAAGGGTTTCATCAATAAAAGGGTAATGTTGATTGCTCATCGAGAAGAATATCCCGGTAAGTACACCAAAAACATGGAAAAGGTGAGAACAAACCCCAACCCTCGCCAACTGGAATTTAACACTCAATACGGTGGTGAAAATGCAAAATCTAGTACTGTCGTTGAAGAGGCGCAAAAGGGCTATGCTATTTTGAACTATCGAGGCCATGGAAGCAATGGATCTTGGGCAAGTTGGGGGCGTGATGGCCTATCTTTTTCAGCTTCAAATGTTAGGGAACTTCCCGACAGTCAAAATGGGCTTTCTTTTATCTTTAATGTAGCTTGTTACAATGGATCGATACAGAACTCCTCTATATCTTTGGCAGAACGGCAGTTATTCCCCTCAGAAGATGAAAAAACCCTGCAAGGTGCAGTGAGTACTTTCGGTGCAACTGCCCCCTCGATGACAGAGACCAATCATCGGTTCAATTTAAACCTTTTTGAATTTCTCCAAACAGTTGAGGATATTTCAATAGGTAGCGTTTATACCCTTGCCAATAATAAGCTTACCAAGGACAGCGGTGGTTCGGCGACCAGCAATACAAAGATGTATTTGCTTTTCTCAGACCCACTGATCGCACCACTCATCAAATAGGGCTGACCAGACTCTTTCGAATCAAGCGAATTTANNGAAGTTGGGGCGATTCTAATAATAATTGCTCTGCCAACTGGAGAGAACTTGATTGGAAATTAGCACCTTTTATTGATCTCAATGCCAGATACTTTAGCTTCCCGTTCAAAATTCCAAAGGGTCAAAGAATACAATTTAAGGTCGAGGGATCTTTTCCCTACGCGCGATATTTTAGTTTCCATACTTACGATCAGGAGACTGAAAATGCGATTTCTCATCTGACCGATTATGCAATCTCTCCCGACTCGCAATCAGTAAACCCTTTTCAAATCGGAGTAGACCGTTACAGTTCCAATCGAAAATTTTCGGTTTGGATAACCCCTTCTCAAGAAGCCTGCACCACTGAACAAAAGCTCATTATACCTTTTGATGACGCCCGAGATCGTGCAGCAGACATTTGGGTGAGAGTTTACGCCAATGAAACAGAAAAGATTGAACTACCCCAAATCTATGCTTTTGATGACTCCATGAACCCCATTCCTTGTCCAAAAATTGTAAATAAGGAATGGAGTATCGCAACGACTGCAGGACCCTATGGTTTGAGAATCCCCTCAGAAGAGCACCAAGGAAGAGCCCCACTTCCATTCAAGAATGGTGATGTTCATTTTTTTAGACCCAGCACTGACTCCTTGGGTGCTAATATGGATAACCTTTATCTTTTCTCAAGGCTTGATGGAAAAGCCCTCTTTAGACCTCTTACTATCAAAGGCCGAAGAGAGCGACGAATTCTAAAAAAGAACAATGCAATTCTTAACATTGGCAATATCACTGCATTTTCCTTTGAAGTTCCATCTTTCCCTGACACCAAATCAAAACTCCAATATTTCTCTGGCGAGGAGGATGTTCGCTATTGGTCAATCTGTCTTTCGGGTCCAGATACATATACAAGTGCCTGCATGATGGATTCCCAAGTCAGAACATTTGAAGGTCGAGATGGAAAAAGATATGCGATATTTGTCATAGGCCCCAATGAGCCCCAGCTTAAATTCGAGGTTACTAAACTTGGGTACAACTATCTCGATCACTCAGAGCATCGAGTTCCTCTTATATTTTATCGACAAATGCTACCTAGACCCGATTTTGATGGGAGAGTTGATGTCGTAAAACCAATTCCCCCTTCGGACTCTCAAAACCAAAATGTCCTTTGGAATTTCTTCGCAGAGTCGTACATTGGGAAATACTCTCCCTTAGGAAGACAGTGCTGGCTTGACTCGGGCTTTTTGCAATCTTTCTGTGGTCTTAAGAAAAACTTGAGATGAATCTCTTAGAAAGTCGCGTTCAAACAGTAATAAAAAATATGATTTGTACGATCCTCAATCGACCGAGGCTTACGAATGTAATTATTCATGTAGCCAAAATCAGAATTCAAATTTTTTGACCAAATATAATTAAACCCCAATACCAAACGATTTTGATCAAAACCAGATACTGGCCCTGATATGGCCGTCGTATTCAGATTGAAAAACAACTCATTGGCCAGAAGTACACGTAAGTTAGAACTTCCTAACCAATAGTGAAGAGATCTTAGTTGATACCTTAGCCGATAAGCTTTATCGATGGTCGTATTAAGGGCACGGTGTTCAGCACGAAAACGGTGAGCAAACAGGCTAGATCCCCCTGCCCCGTGACTAAAGATGTATTGTAAAAAAAGACGAGTTTCATTAGAGGCACTGGGAGAGAAGTTTCCCTGCCATAAAAATCCAGCTCCTACCGAATGGTGTGAATTAATAGTATAGATAGGTGCTAAACGAGCGATCATAGACGCTAGTTCGCCCTCGGAGTATGAAATCCGCGGTTGAACTTCCGTAAAAAGACCTAGAGAATCATTGAAATTGAGTGTTTGATTAATTTGAACCCAATTTTCAATTTTATTATCGGCTTGGACTGACCCATTCAAAATAAGACTTAAACAAAAAAGACAACCCAAACTTTTAAAAAATTTTGAGAAATTCAAAGGTCCCCCTTTAATGAGCTATGGTTGCAAATCATACCAATGCTGAATAAGAAAGCAAAGTATGAGATATTCTAACCGAAGGAACAACTATGAACTCTACTACTCAACTTGAAAACAAAACTATTTTAGTGACTGGTGCTAACTCTGGGATTGGCTTTGTGACCGCTAAAAACCTTGCCGCAAAGGGTGCAAAAGTGATTTTGGCTTGCAGGTCAGAAGAAAAAGCTGAAGCAGCGATATCGGCTATAAAAAGTGACTTACCCAAATCCAAACTCGAATTTCTCGCACTAGATCTCGCAAATTTAAAGCTGACTCGGCAAGCAGCTGAGAAAGTTCTTAAAACCCAAGAGCGATTGGATGTCCTTATCAACAATGCTGGACTTTTCGGAACTAGGGGTACTACTGTGGACGGATTCGAAATGCACTTTGGAACAAATCATCTAGGACCTTATTTGTTCACTAGGCTTTTAACTCCCCTTCTCAAAAAAACAGCCCCAGCTCGAATTGTAGTTGTCTCAAGCCACGGGCACTACAGTGCGAGGAAAATGAATTTTGACCACTTTCAAGGATTTACCCGTTCGCGTTGGTCTTTTCCCGAATATGCGACATCAAAGTTGTGTAATGTCCTGTTTGCTAAATCCCTAGCTAAAAACCTAGAAGGAACTGGAATTTCGGTCTACTCCCTGCACCCTGGCATTATCGCATCAGAAATTTGGCGAAACTTTCCTCAGCCCATCAAGTGGATAGTTACTCGCCCCATGATTTCGAATGAGGAGGGGGCTTTGACAACTCTGTACTGTGCCACGGAGCCTTCTCTAGGATCAGAAACTGGTCTTTACTATGATAAATGCAAGCCCAGAACCCCCTCCAGCCTTGCAAGAGATTCTGAGCTGGCTGAAAAACTTTGGCTTAAAAGTGCTGAGTGGACTGGATTTTAAAAACGTGTTACGACCCCTTCATGAAAAAAGTCTTACTATTTATTCTTTGTCTTTCCTCATTGTCCTTAGGTCACTATGCGGTTATCAGTCGACCGCTGCGAAGTCTAAATCTCGACAAAATTAAAAATGACCTCAGACTGGAAGAGGCCCAGAAACAGGAAAAGCTATTTCCTAGCGCCATCAAAGCGGAAGAGGCAGTCGCTCTTGCTCTTGTGAGTTTTTTAAACGATTCAAGCCACATCGAGAGCCCTTTGGCATTGGCTGGGACAGAAGAGGCCCTTTTCAGCCATCTGAATCAATACTCCTCTGAAATCACTTTTCTCTTGGTGGGAGAAGAGGCCGAACCTGGGGAACAGGTAAATCAAAATTGGGTCATTCAATTAAAAATGCCTACCCTATCTGATCATATCTTTTTTGCCGTTGTAAAAAGGGACGGCTCACGTTGCCCGTACAATTACGGATTTAATTAATGAATATTTTACTGTCTGCGCAAAGCATTCAGAAATCATTTGGAGTTAGGCCCCTTTTTAAAAGTTTGAGTTTTGTCATCGCGGAAAAAGAACGCATAGGACTCATCGGGGCCAATGGGGCGGGAAAGTCCACTCTTCTAAAAATTCTTTCCGGAAAAATGGAAGCTGATGAAGGAAATCTTTCTTTCCAAAAGGGACTCAGGGTCGGTTTTCTCGAGCAATCACCCCAACTAGACCCCGAGACAACTATTGAAGAGGCCATTTTTTCCGGAGTTGCCGATCCCTCATCCACCGAAGCCCACGCCTTGGTTCACGAATGGATTTCGAAGCTTAACCTAGAATCTCAAGGCTTTTCAGCACATTCAAAAGTCGCAAATCTCTCTGGAGGATGGCAGAAGAAAGTAGCGCTAGCCAAAGAGCTCGTAAAGGAACCAGAGCTATTACTTTTAGACGAGCCAACCAATCACTTGGATTTAGATAGTATTTTATGGCTAGAGGCTCTTTTGATTCGTGCGCCGTTTGCTGTAGTTGTGATTACCCATGACCGTGTCTTCTTGCAAAATGTAACCAATCGTATTCTTGAATTGGGTCACCAATACGCTCAAGGTGTTTTAGATGTCCCAGGCGATTATGCCACGTATCTTGAATTAAAAGAATCAACCCTCTCCCAACAAAGAGTAGAGGAAATTACTTTAAAAAATAAATTACGAAGAGAAACAGAATGGTTACGGCGCGGACCCAAAGCTAGAACCACGAAACAGAAAGCTCGAATAGACCGAGCTACTGACCTTCAATTGGATGTCAAAGAGCTTGAATACCGCAATCAGACTCGGAATGTTTCCCTAGAGTTTCAATCAGCGAAAAAACAACCGAACAGACTGATTGAAGCTAAGAACATTTCTAAATCCTACGGGAACAAAACACTTTTTAAAGACTTCAACCTATTTATTGGTCCCGGCAGTTGCATTGGTCTTTTAGGAAGAAATGGTTGTGGAAAATCGACCCTTATCCGATGTTTATTGGGACAAGAATCCACAGACTCAGGCAATATTGTTCGAGCAGAAACCTTAAGTGTTGCCTATTTCGAGCAAAAACGAGAATCTTTAGATCTTTCTCTTTCAGTTCAAAAAACTATTTGTCCCGGCGGAGATACTGTGATTTATCGCGGGGAACCAGTGCACATTCGAGGATATCTCGGAAGATTTCTTTTTTCGTCCGAGCAAATTCAACTCCCTGTGGGCAAACTCTCTGGGGGGGAACAATCAAGGCTTCTACTTGCAAAGCTGATGTTAAAAGAGGCTAAAATTCTCGTGCTGGATGAACCTACCAATGACCTCGACATAGAAACACTCGATGTTTTACAGCAATGCCTTTCCGACTTTGATGGGGGAATCATTATTGTTACCCACGACAGGTATTTTTTGGACCAAGTAGCAACGGAAATCATCGCTTTTCCAGACCTAGACCAAACCAACGGTTCGCTTATTAAGTTTGCCGATCTATCTCAATGGGAAACTTGGAGAAATAACAATCAAATTCTCAAGTCTCCCAAAAAAACCACTGAGGTCAATGATTCGCTCAAAAAGAAAAAAAAGATGAGCTATCACGAAGTCAGAGAGCTCAGTTTGATGGAAGGAAAGATTCAAGAAGCAGAAGCAGTTCTGGAACAGCTACAAGCAGAGTCATCCCAGCCTGATATTCAAAGTAATTCTAAAAAACTGACCGATATTTATCAGGCGATTGCCGAAGCACAAGAAAAAGTAGAGCAACTTTATCAGCGATGGTCTGAACTTGAAGCCAAATCTAGTGGCTCTGACTAGACTTATTAAACCCCACAAAAACAGCCCATCGTGATGTCGGTCGTTTGTCGGTTACGCACTTGACTGGGGCCATAGCAAAATTGACCCGCCTGTGTAGCTCCATTTACTTGCCCCTGAGCGATACACCTACGATTGGGCCGACAACCATAAACAAAGCTCAAAACTCCGCGAGACGAAGCTGGAACGACCTCACCCGAAGAACAATAGGCGCCCTCGGGGCTTGGTTTGGAAATCAATCCCAGATTATTACAAAC
>DDPO01000068.1 GCA_002342225.1 Bdellovibrionaceae bacterium UBA2466
CCTTTTTTTGATTGAGCGTGTTGAGCAATGGATTTTGATGTGTAGTCAGCTTCTATGCGATCGATGATGAATTGGCTCCGCATTCCGAAATTCTGCAGCTGCGTTACTAGCTTTTGAAGTTCCGAAGCACTGCTATCGTGAAGTTGCTCGAGATAGTTGGATCTTGCATCCGAGCTGTAGGGAAAATCAACAATATCTTTAGCGAAGGAAATCATTTTGTGAAACAGTGTGATCTCGGCATCTAAAGCTGAGGCGAGGGGGACTAATGATTTCAACGTTGCCAATGAATTCAGCGACAGATCAGTTGGGTAGAAAATTTCTGTGAATTTATCTGGCACTTCAAACTGGGGAGGAACTAAAAACACGGGAGCTTGCGACAACAACAAAAGTGTTTCAGAAAAAGTTCCCAGATCTACTCCTTCTTTTCTTTTTTTTGCATGAGTCGATGCAACAATCACCGTGTAGCTATTTTTTTCGAATAGGGTAAGAATATTTCGGACCGCACTTCTGATGGAAAATTCGGGTTCTATCCTTAAAGTGACAGGTTCGATTGATTTCAGTGCTAGCTGCGAAAGCCAACCATTGATCTTAGCTTCCACTTGGTTTGCAAAAGTTTCTACACTCGAATCTTTTCCTACAAGGTAGGGAATTTGGTCGGCTAGAACGACAGATACGGGGTGAATTGAAAAAGAGAAAGTTCGACTAAATACTTTGAGTATCTTTGCTACAGTATTTTGCAAGGAGTAGTCGCTTACGAAAGGGTCCACTGCCCAAAGTACCTTGTGAAAAATGTTCTCTCTCCCCATAAAAATCTCTAGTAAGAAAAAGAGCAATAGAAGTGCCGCTTTAGCCTGAAATTTTGGAAAGATTTAGCTATCACAATCGACATAAAGGTAATAAAAACCAAATGTTTCAGTGGTTTAATTAAGGTCGTCTGCTCTGATTATCGACTCTGTCTAAGAACTAGCTAGGAAAAACCTTTTACATTTGAATACTTTTCCAATTGAGACCGATGTGGTGGCTACTTCTTAGTCAATTGTAAAAACTTAATTGTGTTGAAATGAACATGCACACTGTTGGTATTCGCCGTGCATCTAGAATTGATAAAACTGACATTTAGTAAGTCTCAAAGGACATGTAATGTTTTCTGCTATTAAACTGAAAAAATATATGATTTTTGGTTTCGCGCTGACCCTGACCTTGGGATGTGGTCAGCAAAGAACCCTGAAGGGGTATGCTGGAGCAGTCGCCACACAGGGTACAGCTAATCTAGAAGTCGGTGGAAAACTCATTGGGTTAGATGCCCAGCAGAATCTAAATGGAATGTTTTGCCAAAGCAATGCTGCTTCAGGAGTCAAAGTCTTTGTTTACACCGGTAGCGACTCGGCCACATTCCAATCCGCAGGTGAAATTTTAGTAAACCAGCCTAGCGATATTCTTGATGTTGATGTTTCAAATCAGTGCTCCAAGATTGGAACCATTTTAAAATTTTCTGTGCCCTTTACGATGCTACAAGCTAGGGCAGGGCAAAAAATTTGGGTCGGCGTAAAATCGTTGAAAAACCCAATGCAACTCATTTATATTGCAAAAAGTGGAGAGTTCACGGTGCCGAGTGTTCAACCAGTGAACTCTGCACCTAACTCGGGCTCGGCTGGTGCTACGGGACCAGCTCCAGCGCCCTCTCAACCAGCGACTCCTGCTCCTTCTGGACCCGCAAGTTCAAACACGAGTTCAGGTACCCCATCGAATTTGGTCCCAGTAGCTTCAGGATCCACTGGCACTCCAGCTTCCTCTGGAGGCTCATCTAATTTACTACCTGTTGTCGATTCTGGAGCAATTTACCCGCCTGCTTCATCGTCTGGGACGCCTCTGCCTCCGTTACCTCCTGCACCCCCATCAGCTCCGACACCCCCAGCACCTTCGATGACTCCAGTCGCTGCGCCTGTGGCTTCGGTAACTCCAGCAGCCCCAGCACCAGCAGTTGTGAATGCTCAAGTGATGCGCAATCTTAAAGTAAAAAATGGGGATCCTGCGGCCATTGTGAATTACGGTTCGACCAGTTGCTCTGGTGATTGCAATTCATCCTATAATAATGGGACTCAAGTTGTTCTTCAGGCCCTTGGAGCTTCGGGCTGGCTATCACTTTGGTCAGGGTGTGATAGTGTGAACGGTAACACTTGCACCGTAACATTGAACTCAGACAGAGAAGTCAGCGTTGAGTATATCTTGCCTATCTATCGTCGAAAACATCCAAGTAATGGTGACTGGCTTTATTCAACGAATGTGAACGAGGCCAAAACCACATATACTCTAGGCGGAATCGTTGCTTTTTACCTCTACAGCGCGCCAAAGGCTGGAAGAAGCGTGTTGTATCGTTGCTTGAGAAGTACGACTAAGGGGCCGGATCACTTTCTTTCGCAAAGCCCTAACTGTGAAAATCAAAAATACGAGGGTCCATTGGGTTATGTTTCCAATGCTCCTGAAGGTACAGGTTCTCTGCTTCTCAAGCGTTATTATCACCCAGTTTTCGCTAACCACTTTACTCAAGCGGGGTCGCAAGTGGTCCCAGCTGGTTTCAATTTAGAAGGGCCGCAAGGTTACGTTCCCAGATAAATTGTGTGGCACATAAGCTGCACCACCCACTCTACGCACCACAGAGGGGTGAGTCATGAAACTTCCTGTTCAAATAGTCTTTCGCAATTGCCCTCAATCGAGTTCGATTGTTTCTCTTGTTGAAAAAAAAGCGAAACAACTTGAGCGTTATTTTCCTAGAATCATGGGGTGTCGAGTCGTCATAGAAGTACCCCACCAGCATCAGCATCAAGGAAACTTATATCGTGTTTTTGTGGACCTAACTTTACCTGGCAATGAGTTAGTCGTGGGAAGAAATCGAATGCTGCACGAAGCTCATCAAGATGTTTTTGTAGCCATTCGCGATTCTTTCAAAGCTGCTCGCCGGAGGCTTCAAGATCTTGTCAGAAAAAGAAGAGATCAAAGTAAAAGGTTTCAAAAGGGGGCTACACACGGAACTATCGTTCGATTGTTTCCAGAGGGCTACGGTTTTATTGAGGGACAGAATGGTCAGGAGGTCTATTTTCATCGAAACAGTGTTCTTAATTCCGAATTTGATCGATTGACAGTGGGAGCTCCGGTGAGATTTAGCGAAGAGACCGGTGAAGAAGGCCCTCAGGCCTCTACGGTTCATCTTGCGGGATCAGAAGACAAGCATTTGTGCGGGTAGGTTCATGTTTAGGTTATTTAAAATTCCCATAGAAATATCTTGGAGTTGGTTTCTTATTCTAGTGTTAGTCGCATGGTCTCTGGCCACAGGATTTTTTCCAAGTTATTGCAAAGACTGCCAGTTCACCCGCACCGAGCTCTGGATCATGGGGGCTGTGGGAGCTTTTGGTTTGTTTACTTCGATCGTGTTTCACGAACTTAGTCACTCTGTTGTTGCAAGAAAATACGGCGTTCCCATCAAAAAAATAACCCTCTTCATATTTGGAGGAGTTGCAGAGATCACCGAAGAACCTCCAACTCCCGCAGCAGAGTTTCGCATGGCGATCGCTGGCCCCATTTTTAGCCTCATTCTAAGTGGCGGATTTTTCCTTCTCTTTTCTCTGGGAAGTTATCAGAATTGGAGAAATGAACTTCAGGGAGTTCTTTATTATTTAGCCTGGGCCAATTCAGTCTTAGCCCTTTTCAATCTCATACCTGCGTTTCCCCTTGATGGAGGTAGGATCTTGCGAGCAGCACTTTGGAGTCGAAAAAGAGATCTTGTAGAAGCAACCAGAATGGCTTCAAAAGCGGGAAGTTTTTTTGGTGCTGGACTCATTGGTCTGGGACTGATTGCAGTTCTTGGAGGAAGTTTTATCAGTGGTGTTTGGTATTTTTTTATCGGGATGTTTATAAGGGAAGCAGCGGCAAGCTCCTTTCGGCAGGTCGTCATGACAAAGACACTTGAGGGAGAAACAGTCCGCCGATTTATGAACTCGAATCCAGTGACTGTTCCTGCAGATATCACTCTTGATGAATTTGCAGATAAATACCTTCTCAAATACCAGTTTAAAATGTTTCC
>DDPO01000012.1 GCA_002342225.1 Bdellovibrionaceae bacterium UBA2466
TACTGGAGCTTAGGATGGAGCCCAGTACCCACTCGAGCCCCCAAATATTGGGGAGTAGATTCTCGCAATCGCTCCTGTGAATATTTTAAAGACTAAGGGCAACCTGGAATTTTTCTTTCACCCTTGAAATGTGCGAGATATTTTAAATACTCTGTAGAAATAACCTCGGGCACTATCCCATCATTGCTCCAAGATTTAATGGGGCTTCCATTCGGTGAAATCAAAAGCACATGAAAACCTGATTCCGAGTGCCCCAAAAGACCTGGCATAATGTCATCCACTGAATTGGTTTCAGTTAAAAACTCGCGGTGAGAGTCCAAAGCTTTCTGCACATCTATTTTTTTATCATCACTCATGTACTGATTGGCCCACTCGACTCTATCTCGATTGGCTTCATTGACTCCTACAGAAAAATCTTTTTCATCTATTAAAATAGATAGGGAACATTGCTCTTCAAAATCTTTGACCAATTTATTTTCGAGTACTTTTTTCACCGAGGGCAAAAGTTCATCCGATTTTTTTAGAAGTTCTTTTTCAGCCATATAAGTGACATAGGGGGGGATAAAAGTATCAGCGACCTCGTTAGCGAGCTGAGCCCCTCTTCGAGCCCCCTCTTCCCTGCCTTTTTGTCGTCCAATCCCTTCCATGACTCCAAAGATATCTTTAAAAATAGGAAGTCCGTATTCTCGGCCTTTCTCTGCACCAATTTGAGCCCCACGGCGAGCCCCCTCTCTTCGGCCCCTCATAATGGCTCTCTCTCTTTCTAATCTCGCCTCTTCCAAACCAGCTTCTAACCGAGCTTTATAGAGCGGTCTCGCGTCGGCTAAAATCACAAGTCTTAAATCATCCAATTTTCCCATCTGGGTCTTAAATTTTTTCCAAGCATTTCCAGCCCCTTCACTCCATGCATCGTAGATAAGAGTCCCCGTATGGTCTTTGACCGACTCGTAAATACGACCCGTTCTTCGCTCCTGCCACACAGGCTTTGCAAACTCAGCTAGAAATTTAAGAACTCGATCCTTGGAATCAGCGGAAGCAATAATGACCAAAGTGGGTCTTTTACCTTCAGCTTCTCCTAGTCGAATTTTCTTTCCGCGAAAATCCACCAATTTGGGATCAAACTCTTTTTCATCATCCGGACACACTTCTTGTATCGGCCTTGCTTCAACGGTGCCTATACGCTCAACAGGAGAGACCAATTCTGTCTGCCCTCGATGACTACCTCGCTCTGTTGCCGTGTTATCACCCCAACTGAAACAACTGTAATTACTCAGAAAAACTAAAAGGATTCTTAATAAAATGGATTTCGACACCATAGCTTATCCCACTTCCTTATTTCCGAAGCCCTAAAGCTCACGAGGAAATAGCAGGAGAGATGCCACTAGACTGTCAAAACATTAAACATTTTTGGAAGAAAAAAAATCATCGGGGGACCAGGAAATTTGCTCAACCACTTCTCGCCAAAGCGCAAGTAATGCGTGGGGCTTATCCCTGCCCCAAAGTGTTTGAACCAATCTTTCTGATCCCCCAATTGTTCTGGTTAGGAGAAGAACTTTTCAGAGTGAAATTTTAAGAGTACCCATCAATCGGATCATCGCCGTATCCATCGCGGCAGGCTCTTCATACCCTCGCGAAGCATAACCACCACTGCTAAGAACTTGTGGTCTGTTAAACATGGGAACGATGTAACTTCCTCTGGCACCCAAAGCGACTTGATTACTCAAAGCCACTTCGGCACCCGCGATCGCTTGCCCAGCCCCAACGGTGCGATCATATGTTGTCATCGAGTCGATACCATAGGTCATATTTTGATAAGTGACTCCAAGTACCCCACCCCCCAAGTAGGTCTGAACGAGCCCCTTCGTTAAATAGACCTTAGCCGAACCACCGTAAGTGTACTGGGTAAAATTATGCCCATAATTTGAGTAGCTAATATAGTAACGCCCTTGCCCTACTTCTGCTTCGATTGATAAATGCGAGATAATTGAGAGTTCAACCGCAACTCCAAGTGTGTAATTGTTGCGGATATGCCCATTCCATCTCCCCTGATAAATCGTTCCTCCCACCATGGGCGTTAGAGATATTCCAACTGTGTTTGTGGACTGTTTGGCCTCCGTTTGAATCTTCATGTCCGAAGACCGACTGCTCGCAACTTCAGTGCTGATATCAGAAGTTTGCTTACTGGATTGTTTTATTGGCTTTGGATTTGTGAGTGGGGCGGTATCATCCCCGAAAACCGTTGCGGCTTTTAAAACAAAACTTACGGCAAAAACGAATACTAAAAACACTTTCTTCATTCTTCCCCCTAAGAACATAAATCGAGTGAAAGCTCCTTAAGCGAAGTGTGTGCCACACTTGAGAAAAATAGCATAAACCATTGTATTCACTGATTTTTCCGTCCAGTGACAAAACTGGCTAAATGTTCGACAGCTGTCGATCTTTTTGACAGTTTTAATTCATAAATTTTTTTCTAGCGATGATTCAATGATTTAGCTTGCTGTCTAACTTTTTTACAGGTGTCAAAATATTAGACATTGGCAATCGCTAGGACTTCAATTCATTTTGCTGTATAGTGCGCGGCCAGATGGAACAGTCTAACAACAAAAGTAAAAAGCGTTTTGCTTTTGAGAAGCCAAAACTAAAACTCGAAACGACAACTCTTTGGGAGTACCCGTCTCAACATTATGGTAAATCCCAACAAGGGGACAAAGAGTACGTCGGGGCGACACCTTCGTATGTTATTTGGAATCTCTTGCAGCGCTACACTCGCGAAAACGATGTTGTAATAGACCCTTTCTGTGGAAGCGGAACAACGCTAGACGTTTGCAAGGACTTAAATAGACAAGGATTAGGTTTCGATATTGCCCCTTATCGTGAAGATATTCTCAAAGGTGATGCTAGAAAACTTCCAGTGAAAGGTAACTCAGTAGATTTTGTTTTTATGGATCCGCCCTATTCAAACCATATTAAGTACTCAGGAGATCCTCAATGTATCGGTGAACTGGATGCTAGAACCCCACTTTACTATGAAGCCATGGAAAAAGTATTTGCAGAGAGCTTCCGAATATTAAAAAACCGACGCTATTTTGCACTTTATGTGAGTGACTCTTTTAAAAAGGGAAAACCGTTCTGCCCAATTGGATTCGAACTGTTTCAACGCCTGCAAAAACACTTTAAACCCATCGATATCATCTCAGTGGTACGTCATAATCGAACCCTAAAAAGAAATCACTGGCACACTTCAGCCATCGAAGGAAATTATTTTCTGCGAGGTTTCAACTATCTTTTCATTATGAAAAAAGAGGTTCTTTAAAATCACGAGCAACCTGACGTAGAACCGCAGCTGACACATCTTAAGCAGGTTCCCCCGCGGACTAAAGTAAACTGTCCACACTCGCCGCAAGGATCTCCTTCATAGCCTTTTGTTTTGGCTAGTCTTGATGCCAAAGCCAGATCATCTGACCACTCTTCGCTGGTAATCACCATGTCGGTCTCACTGTGAATAGCCAATTGAGCACTTCCAGACTCTCTCACCATTTCTAGTCCCCCTCCTGCAGACATTGAGACTCCTACGGAGGCCGCCGCGTTATAACTGACTGCCATCTCCTCTTGCGGAGGAACATGAACAAGATCCGTTCTTCCTAAGTAATTCATAGCAATATCTCTGAAGATAAAATCGATAATTGAAGAACAGAACTTAATATTGTCATGGTCACTCACATGACCATTGGGTTCGAATCTAAAGAGATTAAATTTATTAACATACTCTTCCAAAGGAACACCGTACTGAAGACCTAGTGAGACAGCTATCGCAAAAGCGTTCATTAAACTTCGGTAGGCTGCTCCTTCTTTGTACATATCGACAAAAATCTCTCCGAGTGTTCCGTCTTCATACTCTCCGGTTCTCAAATAGACTCTCTGACCTCCGATAGTAGCTTTGACAGTGTAGCCAAACCTCTTTTTGGGTAACTCTCTACGAATCGATCTTCGGACAATCTTCTCAGTAATTTGCCTGATATCGTTGCGATTGATTTCAATAGTTTCATCAAGGCTCTCTTCTTCACTCAATTGACCAAATACATTACTGGCCATTTGAGCATTGAGAGGCTGACTTAATTTCGAGCCGTCTCGATAAATGGACACAGCTTTTAGCATTTTCTTCCAGCTCGTAAGATAGGCATTTGAAATCTCTTCAACAGTCGCTTCATTCGGCATGTTGATTGTCTTGCTAATCGCTCCGCTGATGAAGGGCTGAGCCGCCGCCATGGTATCAATGTGGGTTATCGCTGAAAGATACCTTTGACCATATTTTCCACACTTATTGGCACAATCAAAAATCGGGTAGTGTTCTTCTCGAAGCCCTGGAGCCCCCTCGATGGTCATCGTACCAAACACATGCTTATTGGCTTCTTCAATTTCGTCATCACTGAATTCTAGCTTTTTCAACAAACTGAAGCTTGGATCCCCTAGCTCAGTGCCAGTGACTCCCAATGTTTCTCGGCAAAAAGCTTCACCGATTACAAAGGGAGTCACCACATACTGGAGGTCAAAGCCCGTGGCAATCGAGCTTTCTATTTTTTTAAGCACCTCAGGGGTAAAACCTTTCTTTAATAACGATTCATGATTAATAGTCGGAGAATCTTTAAGCGTCGCGTGGCCTACACAATATTTCACGATAGATTCTACTTCCGCTTGAGCATATCCGAGATTTCTAAGAGCTCTCGGAACCGATTGGTTGATGATTCTAAAATATCCTCCACCCGCAAGTTTTTTAAATTTCACGAGGGAAAAGTCAGGCTCAATTCCAGTGGTATCGCAGTCCATGATAAGCCCAATAGTTCCAGTGGGAGCAACAACAGACACTTGAGCGTTTCTAAAACCAAACTCATTTCCAAGAGTGAGAGCTTCATCCCACACTCTTTTAGAAGCTTCTAACAACTCTTTCGGAACCAAGTCCCATTGAAGTGGTTGAGGGATGATGGAAAGCCCCTCATACTCTTTGGCTGGAGAACCCGTAGCGGCTCGTCGATGATTTCGAATCACTCGAAGCATTGAGTCTCGGTTCGGTTTGTATTTCGCAAAAGCTCCAAGACACTGTGCCATTTCTGCAGATGTGGCATAGGCCTCACCGGTCAAAATAGAAGTGAGCACCCCTGTCATCGAAAGCGCTTTCGGACTTCCATACGAAAGCCCCATCGACATCAAGAGAGCTCCTAAGTTGGCATAGCCCAATCCTAAAGTTCGATAGTCATAACTGTTTTGAGCAATTGCGCGACTTGGGTACTGTGCCATGAGCACACTGATCTCAAGGACAATTGTCCACAAACGGCAAGCATGACGATAGCTTTCGACATCGAACCGGCCCGATTCATCGTCGTAAAATTTAATAAGATTTAAACTCGCAAGATTACAAGCAGTATCATCAAGAAACATGTATTCCGAACAGGGGTTTGAAGCATTAATTCTGCCTTCAGCCGGACATGTGTGCCATTCATTAATCGTTGTGTCGCATTGAATGCCTGGATCAGCACTCGACCAAGTTGCATAAGCAACTTTTTCCCACAAATCTTGGGCTATAATCTCTTTGGCAACTTTTTTATTTGTGCGATATCGCAAACTCCAAGTGCCATCGTTCTCAAGTTTTTCAAAAAACTCATTAGGAATACGAATCGAGTTGTTTGAATTTTGCCCGCTCACAGTGGCATAAGCTTCGCTCTGCCAATCCACATCGTACTCAGGAAAATCTATTTCGGTTTCACCTTGCTGAGCTAATTGCAAAACACGAGCAATAGCACTATCGGGAATTTTCACTGCTCTGGCTGCAAGAATTTCCTTTTTTAGAGTTTTATTTTTTTGAACATCTGTCTCTATGGTCTCTCCTTTGAAACAAGCTTTGTGGACCTTAGTAAGGTGCTCTTTGATCATCTTTGAACCCGCTACAAGAGCAGCTACTTTCTGTTCCTCGATCACTTTCCAATCAATGAAATTTTCGATCTCGGGATGATCGAGATCTAAACAAACCATCTTCGCTGCACGACGAGTGGTACCTCCGCTTTTGATAGCCCCGGCTGCTCTATCACCAATTTTTAGAAAGGACATTAAACCGCTCGATCGGCCGCCGCCCGTCAATTTTTCACCTTCACCACGGAGTCGACTGAAATTAGTTCCTGTGCCAGAGCCATACTTAAATAATCGAGCCTCACGAATCCAAAGATCCATCACCCCATCTTCGTTCACTAGATCGTCATTCACACTCTGAATGAAACAGGCGTGAGGTTGGGGGTGCTCGTAAGCACTTTCAGAAGCTTTGAGTTTTCCCGTTTTAGGATCCACATAGCTGTGCCCTTGAGCAGGTCCATTAATCCCGTAAGCATAGTAAAGCCCTGTATTAAACCACTGGGGACTGTTGGGAGCCGCGATTTGATGGGCCAACATGTAGCAAAGCTCATCATAAAAATGATTAGCATCTTCGTCCCCTTCAAAATACCCGTGACGCTTGCCCCAATCGGTCCAACATCCGGCCATACGATGAAAAACTTGGCGGCAATCATTTTCACCTCGAGTTTCCCCTTGAGCTCCGGGTACTCCTGCTCTTCTAAAATATTTCTGAGCTAAAATATCGGTCGCCACTTGAGACCAAGTTGAAGGAACAACAACATCGTCTTGCGAGAAGACAACCCGTCCATCGGCTTCCTTGATCTCCGACTTTCGTGTCTCAAACTCAATGCCATCGTAACTGGACTTAAGATTCTTGGTGAAGTGGCGATTAATTTTCACGGGCTCCTCCAGATAATAAAAGGCCATGCACTCGAAGTTAAACGAGTACGGATTCGCGTTTTTACGGCGACTGAAATGCCTTTAAATTTTTGGGAATTGACTACCAGCTTGTTGAGTAGAGCGAATCTCTACCCTATGTTGCCATATTAGCATATACCATACGTTTACGGTCAACGACACTCTCACTACCGATCGCGTCTTAAGCAGGGTATAAACAGCACGTGATGCGTTAGGTATGCGTGAAACTTACCTTTTTCTTTTGATCATTTGGGTAAAATTGTTTTGCGTCAAATTTTTAAAAAGAAACTATTCACATTCTCGCCAGTTTTTTCCCCAACCCATATCCACTTTTAAGGGAACTTTGAGCGGCATCGCCCCTTCCATCTCCGATTTTAGAATCTTCTCGGCTATCTCTTCCTCGTTTTCAGGAACCTCAAGAACGAGTTCATCGTGCACTTGAAGAAGAATTTTAGATTTTAAATTCTCCTCTTTGAGCTTCTGATAGGTCGATAACATGGCAAGCTTTATCATGTCAGCTGCAGTTCCCTGAATGGGAGTATTGATTGCTGTTCTTTCGGCCATCTCTCTTCGCATTCTATTTTGTGAATTAATCTCTGGAATAAACCTTCTGCGTCCCAGACGAGTTGTAACAAAACCTTTCTGCCGAGCCACTTCAATCAATGACTGCAAAAATTCTTTAACTCCACTGTAAGTTTCAAAATAGGCATCAATAAAAGCTTTCGCTTCTCCGGGAGATATTTTCAGGGTCTGGGATAGACCATAGGGAGTCTGTCCGTACACAACTCCGAAATTTATCGTTTTGGCCACTTTTCTTTGCTCTGACGAAACACTTTTGGTTTTAAAAATGAGGCGTGCTGTATGTTCATGAACATCTTCATTGTGCTTAAAAGCCCGCATGAGTTCGTGATCTTCACTCATATCCGCCAAAATTCGAAGCTCCACTTGTGAGTAATCGGCAGATAAAAGCTTTTTCCCTGTTCCAGCGATAAAAGCCGATCTCACATCGTAACGCGGATCTTCAATCGTGGGAATGTTTTGCAAATTAGGATTTGAACTTGAAAGTCGGCCTGTAGCAGTGACGGTCTGGTTAAAACTTGTATGAATTCTTTGGGTCTCAGGATGTATTTGCTCTAAAAGCCCCTGTACATAAGTTGATTTAAGCTTGTTAAATTCCCGATATTTCAAAATCCACTGACAGATTTCATGAGATTTTGAGAGTTCTTGAAGCACACTCTCATCTGTCGAGACCCCAGTCTTTGTTTTTCGAACCACCGGTAATCCCAGTTTATCAAAAAGCACGTGAGATAATTGTTTGGGAGAATTGATATTAAAAGCCCCACCACCCATCTCGAAGATTTTGTCCTCAACTGCACTAATATCTTCAGTTAGAGCTTCATCCATTCCAAGTAGCCGCTTTCTATCAACACAAATACCAGTAAATTCCATGTCGGCTAAGACTTCTACAAGCGGGACTTCGGTCTTTTCGTAAAGGCTGTTAAGACCTTCAGCTCTAAGCATGGGATTCAAAAGTTGATACAACCGATAAGTCACATCGGCATCTTCAGATGAGTACTGGGTCGCTTTTTCAATAGAGACTTCCGCGAAGGAAATTTGGCTCTTTCCTTTCCCTGTCACTTCTTCATAGCTGATATTTTGATGGCCAAAGTGTCTAAGAGCCAGAGCATCTAAGCTATGAGATTGCTCGGGATCCAAAAGATAACTCTCCAACAAAGTGTCACCGACCACTCCTCGAACTTCAACTCCCCACTTTCTTAATATTTGAAGATCATATTTCAAATTCTGACCGACTTTTTTTACTTTTGGATTTTCTAATAGGGATCTGAGCTCCTCTAACACCAACTCGTTTGAAAGCTGTCCCATGACCAACACTTCGGGCGCCCCAATAGGACAATGACCCACCGGTATGTAAGCTGCTTCGGTCTCAGCATAGGAAATAGAGATACCGACAAGCTTTGCCGAGTGGGGAGACAACGAAGTCGTTTCCGTATCAATGGCGATAAGACCCGCTTTCTCACACGCATGAATCAAAGCTTCAAGCTCTTTTTTGGTGTCAATTGTTTTATAGTGCCCCTTTTTAAATTTGGCATCGTCTGTTTTAAACTCAAAGCGCTTCATGAGATTTTGAAACTCCATCTCTTCCAGGAAAGCTTTCAGTTCATTTAACTTCGGACCTTTGTAACTGAGCTCCTCCCATTCGAATTTCAGAGGAACATCGCATTTCACAGTAGCTAGCTCACGACTTAAAAAGGCAGTCTCTTTTTCTGAGCGTAAAGTCTCTCTTCTTTTTTCCTGCTTAATTTTGTCGAGGTTTTTATAGATGCCTTCCATCGAACCGAATTGGTTTAGCAGATCAGCAGCAGTTTTTTCCCCTACTCCGGACACTCCTGGGATATTGTCCGAAGCATCTCCCATGAGCCCCAAGTAATCGATCACTTGATGAGCTTCTACTCCAAACTTTTCCTTTACCCCTTCAAGATTGTAGCGCTTGTCTTTCATCGTGTCGTAAATAGTCACGGCGTCAGTCACAAGCTGCATCAGATCTTTGTCGCAAGTGATAATCTCAACGGAGTACCCTTCCTCTTCCGCTTTTTTTGCAAGCGTTCCGATGATGTCATCGGCTTCAAACCCCTCTTTTTCTAATCGCTTGATTCCAAAACAGTCCACGGAACGCAAAATATGCGGAATCTGAACAATCAGATCTTCAGGTGGAGCCTCTCGATTCGCTTTGTACTCTTTAAAGATCTCTTTCCGAAACGAGGGCTTGGCAGTGTCAAAAGCAATCGCTAAATGTTTCGGTTTTTCAACTTCCAAAACCTTAAGTAGCATATTGATGAATCCAAAAATCGCATTAGTAGGAAACCCTTTGGAATTAGACAAACGCTGAATAGCATAAAATGCTCGAAAGAAGTACGAACTACCATCGATGATATAAATTTTTTCTTTTTCTTTCGCTACCATTTAAACAACTTTCCTCTTCACTCTCACGGTTTCGATCACGGCCGGCATGATAGAAAGCACAATAATGGCCATGATAACTAGAGTAAAATTCTTCTTCACTGCCGGAATGTTACCAAAGAAGAGCCCCGCTAAAACAAAACTCACAATCCAAACGATTCCGCCCACAACATTATAGAGGGCAAATTGCGAATATTTCATTTTGCCTACACCTGCCATAAACGGAGCAAAAGTCCTCACGATCGGGACAAACCGTGCAAAAATGATGGTTTTACCACCGTACTTTTCATAAAACCTCTGAGTCTTTTCTAAGTATTCTTTTTTAAAAATTTTAGAATCACCCTGTAGAACTTTAGGCCCCATGTACCGCCCTATACTATAATTAAGAGCATCTCCTAAAATTGCGCCTACACATAACAGTGGAATCAATAAGCTCGGGTTAAAATCTCCTTTGGCTGCAAAGGTTCCAGCAGCAAACAATAGAGAATCCCCTGGGAGAATAGGGGTTACAACCAACCCTGTTTCACAGAAAATAATAAGAAAGAGAATTCCATAAGTCCACGTTCCATAACTTTGGATCACAGTACTCAGATGAACATCAAGATGTAAAAACAGATCGACCACTTGTCGAAGAGCCTCTAAAGCATTCCCCATGTCATACCCCCCATTTTTTAAGCCCAAAGAATCGCTGAAAGACGGTTCGATGTAAACCCCAGAATCTCATAACTTAAGTTTCCTTAAATCTCCTTGGCGAGGTATACTAAATCTTAAATCCAATAACTAACGATATGCGCCATCTCAAGCTGCTGTTAATTTTCATTACTCTCTCTCAATACGCTCTTTCCGAGGATTTTCATTACAATTACGGAATCGAGGGAGGAATCAACCTTTCTAATGTTTCCACTTCAAACTCTAGTTCTAACACCCTTACCCACACGAGTGGAACTGGGGGTCTTTACTGGGAGTTTTTTCCAAAAAACTGGCTCTCACTCGTCACTGGGGGATTTGTAGTTGGAAAGGGTTATAAAGAAACCTCAACGAGATCGGTCATACTCAACTATTTTCAACTGAGAGGACTTGGGAGAATCAGTCTTTTAAGGTCCCCAACCTATAGGTTTTTTATTGATTTAGGCCCCGGGGCAGATTTCGCTTTTCAAAAAGGGACCAAAAACTTCTCTGAACCTCCAACAATGAGTAATTTTCGAGATTTTGATTTGAGTCTCATGGGAGG
>DDPO01000180.1:0-12132 GCA_002342225.1 Bdellovibrionaceae bacterium UBA2466
ATGTCGGATACTTAGTTTCTGTTTACCGAACTTTTGAGAATGGACAACTTCGAGATTTAGTCTCCATGACTGACGGCGGGCACGCGACAGCCGGTTTCCACACTGTCGATTTAGACACCCCCGTCGAACTGAACAAAGGCGAAAAGTTTTATGTTCATGTAAACTTATCCCATGGTGGCCATGCTTACGATCGAACTTCGGATGTACCAGTACTTCTGGGTGGCTCAAGTCGAACTATCGTAGAATCAAAGGCCAAAGCTGGTGAAAGTTTTTATCTTAACAATGGCACTTGGGTCGACCTAACACAAGACGATAAGTCAGCTAACTTCTGTATCAAAGCACTCAGCAATTACTAAATCATTCTCTATTTCTTGAAGCTTAATGCTTTGGTAGGGCAAACATCAATGCAGCCCCCACAACCAATGCACACTGTGTTTTGGAGACCAAAACTCCCCATCGTAGGTTTTTTGTTAATGTGAGCAAATCCTGCAACATCAATTCCCATGGGGCAAGCTTGAGTGCACAATCCAATACCCGTACATTTTTCATTAGCAGCTACTTGGAATTTGGATTTTGAAATCTTTCCTGAAAGTTCCATGAATTTAGCTAATGGACATCCATAACGGCACCAGATTCGAGTTCCCCAAAAGGGATAGGCGGCAACACCAATAACTGAGCCAAACATGAAATCCACAAAGAAATCCTGTACCGCCTGAGTTTTTTGAATCAAACCTGGAACAGCGATAACTTTCATCGAATCAAATAAGAGAATAGCACCAAATAAAAAAGCAAACGTCATAACACTGATTTGAATCCAATGTTTTTTATTTGCGCTCTCTCCTCGAGGAGTTCCCTCTTTTACCCATTTTTTACCCCACACAGTCACTCCAACAGTCTCTGCCAAATTTCCGCAAGAACAGATCCAAGAACAATAACGCTTTCCAAAAAACCAAACAAATATGGGAATTACTAGAAATAAATAACTAGCCATTCCCCAACTTTTAAAGCCTGGGAATAAATAAACATGAGCCGATTTAGTGGCATAAGCTAATTCATCGTGCCAAAAGTCTTTACCGGAACCTAGAGGTAAAATGACGTATGGAATCAAAAAAAAGCCAACGAGCTGCACAAAAAAAATACTGGTAAACTTTTTCTTCTGATAAGAGCTGAGCGGCTGAACGACATTAGCTTTAAAAGAATAGGTGTTTTTGTTCTTGATTAAAACTTTACCGGCAATGCCACATACAATGGCGGTGTAAACTAAAGCGTACCAAAAAGAGAGATTTTTTCCTAAAACACGTGTGTCTGCTCCCGCACCTAACATAACCTCAGGATATTTATAAACTGCGTAAAAAGCGATAATTCCAGGTACAAACAAAATAATAAAAGCCCATTCCACTTTCGAACGTTTCATAAATCCTCTGGGAAACAGAAAACTTAGTTTTTGCCTCTCCGCACTTATCGGAAAAATGGTACAATTAATCTACCAATCTTATGAAAAACTCTATCTCTAAATCCGAAAAGTCTGTTTTAATTTTAACACTTTGCTTCCTCTGCAATGACAGCTGGGGCTATATTGAGCCTAGCTCAGGTTACATATTGTGGCAGGTTCTGTTCGGAGTTTTGGCCGGACTTATGTTCTTTGCAAAACGCATATGGCTAATTTGCAAAACCCTCTTTTCCAAAGAACGAACCGAAAATACTCCACAATCCTAAATGACAACGTCAAATAGACCATCCAATGCTCGTGCATTATCTCTCCGAGACCCTGCTGGAACCCTCTTTGAAATCGAATCAAAGCTAGTGCGTCAGCTTCACTCTCAGGGATTAAAAGATTGGGCGGCTATCAAAGAGTCAAGCGCATTTAAAAAACTTGTATCCCAAGGGATTTTAGTAAAAACATGGGAACTATCAGATGCAGAGATTAAAGATCTCTTTCCTGACTTTGACCAAACTTTCACACCTGAAACTCCCAGCACTTTCTTGGGGCACGATAAAATAAAGTTCATCAGCTATCCCTACGAGTGGGCCCCTGAAATGCTTAAAGCGGCAGGCCTTCTAACTTTAGATTTCGCTATTGAATTGTCTGTGGAAAATCTTGGTCTCAAAGATGCAACGCCTTTCAATGTTTTATTTAATGGTTGTAATCCAGTTTTTGTGGACCTCTTATCGATAGAAAAAAGAAATCCAAAAGACAGTTTATGGCTTGCCTACTCTCAATTTTCTCGAACATTCATAAATCCTCTTTTGGCATACAAACATTTCGGTCACACATTAAAAAATGTATTTCTTTTACGCCGAGAGGGACTCACAGCTTCTCACCTTTTCTCACAAAGCTCATTTCTAAAAAAACTCCATCCATCCTTGATTTCTCAAATGACTGTCCCAGCACTTTTGGAAAACTGGACAGACCGAAAGCTTTCAAACCATCCCAACACCCATCGATTAATGGAGGAGAAAAGAGCAAAATTCACTTTTGATTACTTTTTAAAATCCGCTCGAAGGTCTTTTTCCAACATCACTTTTGACCACAAAAAACTGAGAACACAGTTTAAAAACTACATGGGCTCTGAAAGTCCGTACAGCCGAGACCAGTTTTCCACAAAAGAAAAAATGGTGCGACAATGGGTGGAAACTTATTCAGAAAAATCGGTGCTGGATATTGGCTGCAATGACGGTCACTTTTCAAGAATTGCAGCTGATGTCGGGAGATGGGTCTGTGCAATTGACTCTGAATCGGAACTCATTTCAAAAACATGGAATCTTTGCCGAGATACTCATCCCTCTATTTTACCCCTGGTAGTAAACATTGCCGACCCCTCTCCAGCCTCAGGTTGGAAAAATAGGGAATACAAATCTTTCCTCGAACGCTCAAGAGGACAATTTGATTGCGTCCTAATGTTAGCTTTAGTCCATCATCTTCTGACTACCGAAAGTATTCTACTACCGTATATTATTGAGCTCGCAAGCGAGCTAACTACAGACCATGTTATTTTAGAATGGGTCGGTATCAATGACCCCATGTTTCAACATCTCAGCAAGGGTCGAGATTATAGCCACCTAACGATAGAGAACTTCGAAAGTGAAGCCAAAAAACGATTTCAGATCGTCCAGAAATGCGAACTCCCCGGAAAAACTCGAACGCTCTATTGTTTGAAAAAGCTCTAAGCCAACTGCTCTTTTAGAGAAGCTGTAAAAAGGTCGATATCCACCCTTTGAGTGTCATACGACATCATCCAACGCACCAGATCTTTGTCATCTCCTGATTTCCAGACATAGAAAGGAAATTTCTTTTGCAAAGGGGAAATAATCTCTCTAGGTACCCAAGCAAAAACTCCATTTGCATCGACTGGATAGCCAATTTGAATTTCCGATATTTCAGATACTTTACTTTCTAAATAACGAGCCATCTCATTCGCATGGCTTGCGTGCTTCAACCAAAGCTCTTGATTTAGGAAAGCTTCAAATTGTGCCGCAATAAATCGCATTTTAGAAGCTAACTGCATTCCCTGTTTTCTTCTATAAAGAAAGTTTTTTGCAAGTTCAGGATTAAAAAACACTACCGCTTCTGCTCCCAATAGACCACATTTAGTTCCACCAAATGAGAGCACATCAACACCGACATCTCGAGTAAATTCACGAAAAGGCAGTCCTAAAGCCACCGCAGCGTTTGAGATGCGAGCTCCATCCATGTGAAAATAGAGATCGTGAGCTTTTGCTACTTTTGAAAGCTCCTCAAGTTCCGATTTTTTGTATACCGTTCCCACTTCAGTTGACTGAGAGATTGAGATCACTTTCGGTTGAACATGATGCTGATTGCCAACGCCCGATATACGTTTCACCATGTTTTCTGGGGTGAGCTTTCCAATCTTGTTTTCGACTGAAATCAATTTACAACCCGTAAAACTTTCAGGAGCACCACATTCGTCCTCATAAATATGTGCTAAGTCAGTACATAAGATAGCTTCAAAAGAACGAGCGCAAGTAGATAACCCCAAAACATTGGCAGCAGTCCCGTTAAAAACAAAATGAACTTCGATGTCATCACCAAAATATTTTCTAAAAGCTAACTCCGCTTTTTTTGTCCAAGGATCTTCGCCATAAGCTGGAGTATGGTTTATATTCGCACCAGTAATCGCATCCAAGATTTCAGGTAGGACCCCAGAATTATTGTCGCTTGCAAACCCCCGCCCTGTTAAAGACTCCATGTTTTTCCTCACCTAAAATGTTTTGCAATCGATGACAAACCGATATCGTACATCGCCTTTCATGGTTCGTTCGTAAGCAATGTTGATATCTTTCGCAGAAATCACTTCAACTTCAGATCCTATATTTTTCTCAGCGCAAAAATCTAGCATCTCTTGTGTCTCCTTAATACCACCGATAAGAGAGCCTGCAAGTCTTCGACGTTTCAAAATAAGTGGAAAAGCTGAAATCTGAGTTGATTCTGGAGGTACTCCTAAGAGAACCATCGTCCCATCTTTTTTAACAGTTTTTAAATACATGTTGAGATCATGTGGAGCCGAAACAGTATCCACGATGAGATCAAAATGATTGGAGAACAGGGTGCTAATATCTTTATTTTCTGTGCATATAAAATGACTGGCTCCAAGCCTCTTAGCATCCTGTTCTTTTTTGGGAGAATGACTCAAAACAGTGACTTCAGCTCCCATTGCAGCTGCCAACTTCACTGCCATGTGTCCCAATCCGCCGAGTCCCACTACTCCCACACGATCCCCCTTACCTGCTTTCCAAGTTCTAAGCGGTGAATAGGTAGTAATGCCCGCACATAAGAGAGGGGCTATTTTTTCAAGGCCCAATTTCGATGAGATTTTTAGAGCATAATCTTCGTCGACTACAATTTTGTTGGAATAACCACCAAACGTGGGAGTTTTTCGATCTTTTTCAAAACTATTGTAAGTGCCTACCATTCCCCCTTCACAGTATTGCTCTTCGTCGTCTTTGCAACTCGGACAAGTTCTACAAGAATCAACAAGACATCCAACGCCTGCAGCATCACCCATTTTAAACTGAGAAACTTGAGAACCTATTTGACTCACTCGCCCCACAATTTCATGACCTGGAACCATTGGAAATATCGACCCACCCCACTCATTTCGAGCCTGATGAATATCGGAATGGCAAATTCCACAGTATTCAATATCAATTAAAATATCTTTCGGTCCCAGCTCTCTTCTTTCAAAAGAAAAAGGGGCTAAAGCAGATGTAGCTGTTTGTGCAGCATAACCTTTAACGGAAATCATATTGGGGCTCCTTTAAATATTCCAATTCACTGGACATTTAGGTTATCTGATTAACCCATAGTTTCAATAACTTAAAACCGCTCCCATAGACACAATGCGGCATTTTTGGTAAGAAGGACCGCTTATGCGCATTTTACTGCTCACACCTCCAATGACTCAGGTCAATACGCCTTATCCAGCAACGGCTTATTTGACAGGTTTTCTGCGTTCTAGAGGTTTTGATGCTATCCAAGCAGACCCGGCTTTGGAACTTGTTCTTAAACTTTTAAGTAGCTCTGGACTTGAAAATATCGCTCAAATATTAAAAAAGAAATTCCCCCAACCTAGCAAAATCTCAAGTGCTAGTATCAAAAACTTCTTAAAGTTTGAAGACAGCTACATCAGAACCGTTAATAGCGTAGTTCGATTTCTGCAAAATCAAGATCCGACACTTGCTTACAGGATTGTGACCCACAACTATTTGCCCGAAGGACCACGATTTAAAACTCTAGACAACCTCGACCTTGATGAAAATGATGGGCTGCAATGGGCCTTTGGAGCACTAGGTCTTCAGGATCGAGCACGCCACTTAGCAACTCTTTACATTGATGATCTCGCAGATGTCATACGAGAAGGTGTTGATCCTCGTTTTGAATTTGCTCGATATGGGGAGAAACTCGCAGCAAGTGCTCCTTCGTTTGAACCACTTCTAAATGCCCTTTCGCGGGAACCCAGTTTGGTGGACCAGTACTTGGATGAGATCTCCGCACAGTACCACGCCAAACATCACCCCGATGTATTAGCCCTCACTGTCCCATTTCCTGGAAATGTTTACGGAGCTTTACGAATTGCAAAAACATTTAGAGAAATATCGCCTCAAACTAAAATCATCTTAGGCGGAGGATATGTAAATACAGAGCTCAGAAATTTACAAGAGCCACGAATTTTCAATTTCATAGACTTCATCACACTGGATGATGGAGAAAAACCCTTTCTTTCTTTATTAGAAAGTCTTTCCAAACCTCAAGAAAAACCACGCCTACTGAGAACCTTCGTGCGAGAAAACAATCAAGTGGTTTTTAAAAATGATCCATCACTCCATGATATTCCTTTTAAAGACACCGGAACTCCCACTTACGATGGATTGCCTCTGAATCAATATCTTTCTCTCTGTGAATTTTTAAATCCTATGCACCGTTTATGGACAGACGGCCGCTGGAATAAACTCACTTTAGCTCACGGTTGTTACTGGAAGAAGTGTACTTTTTGTGACACTTCTTTAGACTACATTAATCGCTATGAGACCGCGAGCGCTGAAATTATCGTAGATAAGATTGAACAATTAATCAAAGAAACGGGCCAAACTGGCTTTCACTTCGTCGATGAAGCAGCCCCTCCAAAAACACTGGAAGCTTTAGCAAAAGAACTCATTAAAAGAAAAACGAACATTTCTTGGTGGACTAATATTCGGTTTGAAAAAAGTTTTGATTTAGAACTTACTCAATTATTGGCCGAAAGCGGGTGTATTGCTGTTAGCGGAGGGCTCGAAGTAGCCTCTAATCGGCTACTAAGTTTAATGAAAAAAGGAGTTTCAGTAGAGCAAGTAGCTCAAGTTACTCATCACTTTAGTCAGAGTGGAATCATGGTTCATGCATATCTCATGTATGGTTTTCCCTCTGAAACTGTTCAAGAAACCATCGACTCGTTGGAGAGAGTCAGACAATTGTTCGAGTCAGGATGCATACAATCTGGGTTTTGGCATCGTTTTTCGGTAACAACTCACAGTCCTGTTGGAAAAAATCCCGAGCACTATGGCATTTCAATCGAGACTCAAAAATCTAGTTTTGCAGAAAACGACTTGAAGTTTCATGACCCCGTAGGCTCGGATCCTGAACCTTTAAGCTTTGGCTTAAAAAAAGCAGTTTACAACTACATGCATGGCTTGGGACTAGATACCGATGTTAGAAACTGGTTTGATTTCGAAGTCCCAAAAACTAAAGTGAAGCGTCATTTTGTAAGCGCAATACTTAAGGAAAACAAAACTCTCACGTGCGTATCACAGGATCGTCTAATCAATTGACACTCATGTTAGTGTTCTGACACCCGCCTAATTCAGAGCCAAAAAATCCTTAAAAAGTCCAATTTTTTACGCAGCAAATTTTGGCCTACCCGATGCATCCCAACTATCTAGGGGGTCCGGTTTGTGAAAAACCGGAATAGGCAATGCGCCGACATATTCATTTCATCATTCCAATCTTGTTTTGCCTGATAGGCTCTGGTGCGTTGGCCATCAATTACACCATTCCTAAAGGACCTCTTCGCATGAGTAACTCAGGCTTCGTCTTAGCTCCCGAGCAAATGATTCATCAGACTGAATTCGCAACTGTTCTCGAAAATGGAAGAGTTAAACATTTTAAAAACATTTTACTGTCACCTAATCAGCCCATAGAAGCACGATTCGATGACGACGTCTTTCGCAAAATATATTTCGACTCAAATACTGGTAAAGTATTTTTAGGCAACGGCGACCAAGGATCCTCAGAGCTCACGAGCACCGAGACATTGAATGATTTAAAAGATTATTTCCTCGCTCTTGGAATGGAATCCAATCCTGTCATCAATAAATTTTTGCAGAATTATTTCCCCGATAATGGAATCGGAAAGGGAGAAAATCCAATTCCGCCTCAGACTCCAGTTAATCCCACTGAATCGCCAGCGGAAACACCTCATGGAATTGATGGTGATGGGCCTAAAAACCCTCGCCCTATTGCTCCTCTGCCCGAAGAAAAACCGAAAGACGTATTTACCGAAGCTATTCCAGCACCTGATTTGTTTGGAGTCCCAGATGCTCAACCTCAACCTCAACCTCAGCCAGAGCCTCAGCCTCAGCTCACGACTGAAGAACGAGATTTTGAGTGTGTTAAGAGCAGTGGAGGTTATAAACCCCAGCACAAAGAATTCAGAAAGCCGTTAGGTTCCGATGCCATGACTACCCTTGCTCAATGCGAGCTAGCTGTAAAGGCCTCTCGTAATGGAGTGGTCTGCTCCTTTACTGGAATAGGATTTAAGCCTACCTACTTTAAAGGGTTTACTCAGAGTAGACCTGATTACGGTTATGTAGGTGGTTCATCCATGAGTTTTGAAAACTGCCTCTTCATCACCGAACGGTCTACTCCTGAGAAAGTTTGTTTTTGGGGTGGCGCTCAGTGGTATTCCACTCATCCTTCTGGAACTAGGAGCAAGAGTGACGGTGGCCCGTTCAACTCGGCTAAAAGCTGTGTTGATAGCTATGGCGGCAAAGTGCGTGTAGCAGCACCTCCAGCAGAGAAACCAGTTCCACCTCCAGCAGAGAAACCAGTTCCACCTCCAGCAACTCGAGGCATTTTCCGAGGAGAGGAACCCCCTGCAACCCGAGGAGTAACTGAAAGACAAGGTCCTTTTGCTCGACCTCTGCGCAAACTCATTGATTTTTTCAAACCTGAGCCACCTACACGAGGACGGGTAGTTCCATCGGCAGCCAAAGGTCATGAGCTCATCAGCAACAACTGTATGAGTTGCCATAAACCGGGTGGGACAGCTTCTGAATTTCCATCATGGCTTGTTCAAAAAGGAGAGCTAGAGCGCCGGTTACTAAGCCAAAACTCGCAAGAAAAACTGGACGCTCAAGATTGGGTGAGAAAGTTAAATCAGGTTTTGAACTTAGATAAAAGCATGCCTCCCCAGCAAGCCACTGAGCAACGGCACTCCTTCCTTAAAAATCCCGAGTCGGCGAAATTTAAGGCATGGATAGCTCTACAGAACTCAAAGATTCCTGGTACTGAGCGCATCGAAGAGATTACTCCAAACGGCGATGATGATACAGATGGTGGAAATGACTCTCAAAATCCTAGGCCCCAAGCGACTTCGGCTAAAAACTCGATTCAATTACTGCCTCAAAATAAATTAAATTTTTATCGTTCTATTCTGCCTAAAGTTGAAAACCCAGACTTAGAAGCCGTTTTAAAGGATCCTAACACTATCTTTTTTGATAAGAGCTCTATGGTCCCTGGATATCAAGACCCGAGTCTGCCTGTGAGTGGTGTTAGAACTACCGAGGAGGGTTTCCGAGGAGCTGGTTTCGCAGCTGGAGCAACTCAACTCTACTTAAACCAACAAGGTCATCTCCGTGGATTTCATAAAGGCGTAGGTCTTGAAGGTTCGGGCAATACCAACACGTTTCATTTTTTAAATCTGCCCAAAGATGCAAATGGTAACTTGCAAAAAATAAAAGTTTTTAAAAGAATTATTCCACCCGATGAGACCCCCGTTTACGACTGGGTCTTCCCAAAAGGAACTGTTTCGGGTGAAATCGTGTACAACACAGACAGTGCTGGAAAACCGCAGGTATTAGAAATCCGCACCCGAACCAAAGATAGAGATCAAGGTGCTTGGGCCCCCGACATCGTGAAACCTTTTCCAACGGCAAGTTCTCTTAGCGAACGTTTAACTGAAGTAGCTCAAACCAATCCTGCACTCAAGGCTGAAGCAGAAGTTTTGCAGAGGCATTTGAGAAACCCAGCTCGATTACAACCCTTGGAGCTCAAGCGTGATGGTTTTCAAAAAGGAAATTTTGAATCCAGGGGCGGAACAGACGTATTACCTAACATGTCTGAGACTATGGTCAAAGCATTGCTAGCAACGCCTTTCAAGTCATCGCTCGGTACCGAATGGGACAACAATGGTAGAGTCACAGCTTTTGCGCCTACAAGCAACCAGCCCAATGGAATTGTTTCGCAACACGGGCGAAGTGGCGCAATCCGCGTTGACCGAGAATCGTGTAATAAATGCCACGAAGATTCCAACAAACCGATTTACAAATTCTTTAATGAGAATCACCCCATGTTTAACTCATCAATTAGGGCTTATGGAAATCTACCAGGGAGCGACCGCAATTTAAGGTTCACGATTTTTGATCAAAACTACTTTAGAAGATTTGGGAACGATGGCCAGGGCGACAATCGAGTTATACGTCGAGACCTTTTGCCCATCTTAGATATACAGAGATAAATCAAAAACCAAACTCTACAACGCGATTCACTGCAGCTCCATTAAGCGATCGCACATGAATCAGATAGTCGCCTCTTAATGATGGGTCCAAAACTACTGTTTTGGTAAACTTTATATTATCCTCAATACATTCGCTTAACGGTCGATTAAATATGGTAATGGGCTGGATCACGATCGTGTTTTCAAACTGAGAGACTTTCACTTCTTTGAACTCTGTGCAGTTATTTGAAAAAGCCCCCGATAAAATCAATTTGTTCTTCTCTGAATTATTTTCAGACGAACCTTCTAAAAACTGTTCGACATTGACATCGCTTATAGGGGCGTAAACATATTCATCTTGTTCTAAAGTTCGCGCCGATCTCACTTCGATACTTCCCATTTTTGCGCCCGAACTACCATCTATGAGTTGATAAATTCCAGGTTTTTCAACAATACCTACAGTTACAACTTCAGAATAAGGAACGATCATCATGAGACAAAATCCCATATAAACATACGCATGCTGTTTAACTGTGATTGTTTTAGCTTGGGGGTCTACTCTGACTTCGTTAGAGGATATTTTGAAACAACTATTTTTAAGCTCGCCTCCAACAGCCAACTGAACACGATCATTGCTATCAAAACCACGCGGAATAAAGACTTTAGTAATAGGAACATCTACCAATACTGGTTTTATGACCTCACCTAAACTATGTTTCGAGGCCAACATTAAAACGATCATTCCTAAAAATACGCGGTAAACCATATTTCCTCCCCAATAACTAAGATGTCTACTCAAGAAGCTGCAAACACTATTCCATCAGAAGTTAAGCATCAAGTTGATGCCAAACGAGACAATCTGACCCCAAAATAATTGATACCGAGACTATTTCTTCCTTTTTGGAAGATCAGACGAGTTCTTTTGCAACGTTTTAAAAATCATTTTTTTTCTCTGGCTCGGACAAAAGCCGGGCCGAACACTATTGAAGGGAAAACCTCTACAAATCGAAGGTCGATTTTCATAAATCGTACAGAGCCGATTAGAGTCCAAAAAAACGCAATCTCCATTCTCTCTCTGTTTGAGTCTAAACAGCCGATTTCTTGAATTATAAGACTTGATAATTCCCGCTTTGATTAACTTTTGAGATATTCTCTTCAGCGGTCCATTTACTTGACGAGCTTCAAGAAATCCCATGTGATAAAGCTCTTCAGAAGTCACTTGCACCGGCATAGTGCAACAACCTGCCCAACACCCACGACACATCGAGGGTTTAAACCTAACCCAGCTACTTGGCTTTGCAATTTCTACCGTTTTCATCTTATAAGAGAGCCCTATGAAACTTAAAATAAATAGCCTATTTCCTACCCTGATTGGGACCGGTTCGCTACCAAATTTCAAAAGCCTCAACCAACGAATGATGAAAGATGTCTTAAGTCTTTCAAAACAAGACCTTATGGGCCAAAAATGGTCAAAAGAAAATTATTTTGGGGGATACACTTCCTATAGTTCTGTTTGCGACCTGCACTGCCGATACCCTTCATTTGCGGCGTTCGAAGAAGAATTACAGCCTCATGCAAAGAACTTTGCCAAAACCCAAGGATGGAACTTAAAAGACCTCGAATTGCGGATGACTCACCTCTGGGTGAATATTATGCCAGAGCACACTTACCACACTCTCCATCTTCATCCCCACTCGGCCATCAGTGGAGCCTATTACCTGCAAACTCCGTTAAAAAGCGTACCTCTCAAAATTGAAGATCCGAGAATGAACTGTTACATGAGTGCTCCCGTCCGTGAAAACCGCACACCTGCCAACGAATCGCTCTATTTTGAAGTCCAGGCCAAAGAAGGAGATTTTGTCAT
>DDPO01000180.1:12168-12379 GCA_002342225.1 Bdellovibrionaceae bacterium UBA2466
GCTGTGATCGGAACAGGACCCTCGGCCTTAATGGCAGCCGAGATCATAAGTGCTGCAGGGATTTCAGTTTCTATTTTTGAAAAGAGAAAAACTCCTGCACGCAAACTTCTCATCGCAGGAAGCTCAGGATTAAATGTCACTCATGACACTCCAGTAGTTAATCTACCCTCCCAATACTCAGGATCCGAAACATTTTGGAAAAATATTTTCA
>DDPO01000176.1 GCA_002342225.1 Bdellovibrionaceae bacterium UBA2466
CCCCCTCCACTCCGGAATCCTATCCATTTCAGGATGGGTCCACGGCCCTCCCGCCTCAATTGCCCTCCCCATCCCCATCAACCCATCCTCAATCCCTTCCGGCCCCTTCACCTCAAATTTCGCCTTCTTGTTCCTCTTCGTTCTTTCCTCCTTTTTCATCATCCCCTCATCCTACCCCACCCCCTAGGACATTTACAGGGCTAGTTTAAATAATGTTTTTGAAGCACTATTGAAGAATTTCAGCCAAAGGCTTGGCGAATTCAATGCCCTTATATTGAAAACCGGGTTGAGTAATTCTTACAGAAATGGTTGGCGGAAGGGGTTCAGCATGAGGATTGGGTATTATAAACTTGTCTAGTTCCGATTTCTTTATTTGTAAAACTTCCCCTTCAACATACTTTTTTTGAATTCCAAAAGTAGTAAAGACCCAGTTGGCTACACTCTCAGCAGCAAGGCTGATTCTTTGATCAACCGTCTCTTTTGCCAGGGATTCCTGCAAGAAGAATAGATTTTGGCAAAGACCATCTTCTTTAATATTTTGAATTATTTTATCAGAAAAAAGTGGTTGTTTCTTTAATTTTTTTTTTGTTGGAATGCTACGGTTTAAGTTCTTTAAGAGGTTTTTTATTTCAGAGTTAACACGGACCATGCTTCTTTTTAATTCTTTTAAGTAAGCCTTATTTTTTTTATTTTGTTTTTTTTTATTCATTATTCTGTAGCAATTACATCATCTGGATTGCCCCCAATCTCATCTTCCTTATTTTGTTGATGTTGTCGTTTGCTCAATTCATCAGCCTTCTGATAATTCCCGGTTTTTCTGTAAAGACGAGCTAAATCACTGTAGGGTGCTGTCTGTAGTGGAGCCTTTGGATTCTCTAAGGCATTTATAGCCTGTTGATACTCTTTAATTGCCTCCGAATGTTGGCCCGTTTTTAACTTATAATTCCCTAGAACCTCGTAAATATAAGCAAGATTGGGGTCTTTTGACAAAGCAATTTTCATCATTGCAAGCGCTTGCTCTATCTTATTACAATTCATCAGGAAGATACCATAATTTCCGTACATGATTGCACTATTGGGATTAAGCTCGATAGATTTCTTGTAATGAAGTTCTGCCAGCTCTTTTTTATTTTTGGAATTATGTTCGTAAATCAATGATAATAGGTTATGAATCCTGTAGTCTTCGTGCTTGTTTTCTAAAAGATCTAAAAGAAGAACCTCTGCACTTTTGTATTGATCCCCATTATAAATAGCCTGTGCAAGATTAAAAACACTTTCTAGTTTTACGTCATTATTTTCATCAAGAGACTCAATTACTGCATTTACGCGTTGAGTGATTTTATCAAGATTCTTAACGTTTTTGTTTTGGTTCCACGGATCCACAATAGACTCAAGACGCTCGTATCTAAAAGCGCCTACTTTAATAAACCAATGCAAAACTTTGTTATGATCGATTTTATACTTAATTTTTATTGGTGTGCCTTTTCTTGTCTGGTCTGGGAGCATAAACTTGATGCTCCGAAACGCCTTTTGCTCACCGTTTGTCAGGCCTACATAAAATGGTATGAGAAGACTTTTTTGGTTATCTCGAGATGGGACAAATTGTTGTTCGAGCTCAGTTTCTCCACTTTTAGGATAAGGAATAGGGTCGCCAGATTTAATTAATACATGAGACAGGCCGTCATAATCGATAATTCCAATTTCCTCGGCGGCAATATCCTGCAATATTTTTTTATTTCGCTCGTGCTTCCAATACCCATAAAGAGCCGCACCTCTTGAAACAGAGTTTGTTAAATCAGGAGTCGGAATAATTTTGTTGGAGAATTTTCGATTTGATAATTTAGTCAGACATTGGTTCAGTTTTTCATTTATATAGGGATTTTTACAGCTTCCTCCGTTTAAAAGAATAATATCAATGTCCTCAGGGCTAAGGTCTGCTTTATTACAGCAGTCAATAATGGGACTAAAGACTGATTTACTATTTGTCTCTTGGTTCTCAAATGCCTCAGAATCAAAAAAAGGCCTAATAACACGATCAAACTGTTCTTTTGTAAGCTTAAAATTTGTTTTTATATCTCTACCGATTGCTTCGATTCCGTGCTTTGCAGTAAAACGATAGGTAACGCTTAAACTTCCAGGAGCCGAAGATGGGTTCTCCCGAAATTCTGCATAAAGTTTATCACAAAGTTTTTCTTTGAGTTTCCGCGCAACGCAGAATGTGAGCACACTCTCGATTTTATTGATTTCAACTTCATTTAATTGGGTTTTTTTAATGCCTTCTATTTCTTCAAGAGCAGGCCAAATAATTTTCTCCATGATTGCGATATCAATTTGATCGCCTCCATTTTGATTATATGAAGAAATTGCTAAAGGTAATACAGTTATGCCAAGCGCCTCGTTATTGGTTAATTGTGCCTTTAAAAGACACAAATCCAAAGTTCCGCCACCGTAGTCAAAGACCAAGATATTTTTTGGATTGCCATCACTTAAAAAATTGCCGGCCGTTTGGTCATTCAGAAAATCTAAAAGTGCGGCATTAGGTTCATCGATAAGTTCGATTGATTCATGATCTACCCCAAGTTCCTCTAAAGCATTAATGGTTTTTTTACGCGCATCGTAGCCGAGAGAAGCCGGAACTGTTAAAGTAATTTTAGTGTTTTTTAAATCAAAGTTTGGAATTGATTTTGTCTCATCTAAAATTTTTTTAAGTATTATTTTTACAAAGTCTTTCGGCTGGATAAGGCCTTTTTTGCTACTGAAGGGGTATACTATTCCGCAGGTTAAGTCAGATTTAGTTGAGATAAAAAGATTAGTACCTTTTCGCATTGGTTCGTTGTTCAAACTTTTTTGAACAAGGTTATATGCCTCCCATCCTGTTAATACTTTCTGGCTTCTTGCGTTTTGCTGGATCGCGACGATTGAAGGAAGGCGTTTTGCTTTAATGTCATCTTCATCATCTTGAATAAACTCAACGGATTTTATGGGAATAGTGCTTGCTTGCGCATTCCTTGGGTCGGGCAAAATATAGGAAGCGCTCGAATTAGTTGTCCCAAAATCAATTCCAAGAAAGATACTATGCTTCATGTTTTTATGTTTTGACCTTTTAGTCAATTATCTTGCATTACAGAATTTTGCTAAATTCTTTATTTTTGCAATGTTTTTTTTATTTCATGAAATGCCTTATAAACATTAAGGCGCCGCTCGAACATATTATTTCGACATTCAAGCTTTTATGCCTTAGCGCTTAATCCCAAACCACCACTTGGTGGTACCGGGGTTACGATCCTGAATCAGCTGTCCCCCGTACTTTTCCCGCAGGGCTACCAACCGCTTCCGAACCGCATCTTTAATGAGGTGGGTGTGATTGTAGCTAGACCCATACCCATGGATCACCCGCAGC
>DDPO01000035.1:0-4391 GCA_002342225.1 Bdellovibrionaceae bacterium UBA2466
GGCCAAAAAGATCTAAGTTTTCAGTGTAGAAATTATAGGCGCCCGAGAAAAAATGATTTTTAATGCAGAACCTAGTTTCAGCGCAGGTTTCGCGATCTTCTGATCCCGCCTCGCCAATAATAAGATAGTCGGAGAACGGATGTCCCATGCGGTTGGTTTCTTGTGAGCTGCGGTAAGTGTAGAGTTGTATTTTTTTGGTGCTACCTTCGCAAACCCCTTCGTATTCTCCCCACAAAGCTTTGAGGAGGGGGTATTTTAACTGCACATTACCGTCTTTTCTTAAGATCAATTCAGGGTGCTCAGTAGTAAAACTCGTACGGAGAGTACCTATCAGTTCCTCTTCCGAGAATTTTGGAAATGAGACACTGACCTCTTGATTGATTTGATCAAAAACTAACCAATCACCATGCAAGTGGGCTGTGTCGAAATGGAACGAAATGTATTCGCGGCTTCTTAAGTCACCAAAGTAGAGCTTTAAGAGTCCAATCCAACTGTTTGGAACTTCAGATTGGGGATTAGATACTAAGTCTAAAGTGACATGCTGGTCTCTTTGAATGGAATGGTGGTGGAGCACGCCGGTATATCGAATCGTCGGAACAGAAAAAACGGGGTGAGCCCCGCAAAAAACACCCAGAATAATAAAGATTTGAAAAGTCTTCCTGAACATCAGTCACAAACTCCCAGCGCTTGGTCAGAGTCTTAAAACATTTTAAGTTTCAGATCCAACCCTAAATAATTGAAAAGGAAGTAAGAATTAGGAAAAAAGCTATAATTACAAATGCTTAATCAGAAATGCCTAACAGGCCATTTTTTAACTCTTCGGTAGGTGGATTATCGCCTAACCAAGTCGCGAGAAGAGCTTGACCCCAATCTCCCCCTTCCAGAGAACCTTTGAGAGTTTGGTTCACTTTGACTTCGGTTTTTTCTGCTAAAAAAAGATACTCAATCGAATCCCCTTCTTTAGCGTCAGGCATGAGGCTTTTAAGCTTCTTAATTTGCTCATGATATTTTGCTGAATTTTTTTCGAAAGCACTATCCCAAGCGTCATTGATCTTCTCTTTTGAGACATCTCGTAAAAATTTCATGATCAACACTTTAGGAGTGGTCGATTTAAGAATCACGCTTGATTTATGAGTAGGCTCATTCACATAAAGAGCAGCCCCGTAGACTTTTACTTTAAACACAGTTGCTTTTCGTAAGCCAATACCATTTAGTTTCAGTGTTTGTCCCTCGACTGCAAGGCTGTCTGGAAATGTTAAATTGTCTAATTTAGTTGCTAATGATTGAGATGCAAGAATGAGTAAATAAAAACCTAAAACATTTTTCATGGATTGTGCCCTTTCTATTTAGCTTCAAATTTCACAGCAGTACGAGTTTCAGAACGAGATACTTTTCCAATAATGCCAGCTTTTACAAAACCGGAATTTTTTATGATTTCCAAAGCTTTCTGAGCTTGGGTTTCCGGGATGGCAAGCAATAGTCCCCCCGAAGTCTGAGGATCGAAGATGATTTTTTGTTTCCATTCCGGCCAATAATCTTTTTGGTTTATCGATATATTCCATTCGATCTTATTTTGTGTGTAAGAAGCATTGGTAGTATGAGCTCTTGTAAGAAACCCCGATTCTAAGCACTCTTTCGCACCTTCTAGAAATTCAAGCTTGTTGAGATCAACGGTAAAATGCAGTCGACTCGCTAAAGCCATTTGTGTGGCGTGGCCCGCTAAACCAAATCCCGTGATATCCGTTGCGCTGTGAACATCTATTTCCTCAAGCTCTCGTGTGATGTTGTTAAGAGTTGTCATGCTCTTAATAGCTTCTTTGATCCAAGATTCTTTAGCTTCCCCCTTTTTTAAAGCTGCTGTGATAGTTCCAGTCCCTAATGGTTTTGTGAGAATAAGTACATCCCCAGCCTTTGCGCCGGCATTGGTCCAAGCTTTATTTTTATCTACGAAGCCAGAAACCGAAAAACCCAATTTCAAAGTCTCGTCATCAATCGTGTGTCCCCCTGCTAGAGCTATGCCCGCCTTCGACAATATTGAGAGGGCCCCATCCATGAGAGGACGAATGACACTCAGAGGTAATAAACTTCCGGGGAAAGCTAAAATGGTGAGAGCTGTTGCAGGTTGCCCACCCATCGCATAGACATCGCTCACGGCATTGGCAGCTGCTATGGCACCAAAATCAAAAGGATCATCAACGATAGGTGTAAAAAAATCTAAGGTCTGAATGAGATATCTGCCATCCTTGAGATCCCACAAGCAGGCGTCGTCCATGGTTTCGGTTCCCACAATCAATTCTTTGGGGCGAAAAATATTCATTCCGGTTAAAATTTCTTTAAGCTCTCCGGCGGGTAGTTTTGCAGCGCACCCTCCTTTTTTAACAGTTTGGGTTAATCGAATTTGTTCTTCCGAGTTCATTTCAACCTCTTCGCCATGTTTTCTTTGAGCCAATTTTTTACTTCAGTTTTATTGCCCTTAAAAACGATCGATTGTTTGCATCTCTCTAAAGAGTATGTGTAAGTTTTGTCATAATATTGAACCAAAAGAAGTTCAATCCAGGGAGCCTGTAGCTCAAGATTAATCGGGTTTTTGAGACCAGCCTGCATGAGGTTGAGGCATTTTTGTGTTTCTTGGCCCCCAAGTCTTTTTTCAAGTGCTTTTAAATTGCTTTCTAAGTTCAGCCACAATTTTTCAATAGGGCAATTTGATTCTAATGGGATTTTTACGTACTCGTTGAAGATAGCTTCAATTCTCTCCTGCAGAGGAGTTTCTAACAAAATAAGGGGTGCCGATTTCATTTGGGCTTTGAACAACTGAGGGATAAATACTTTTCCAATCAATGTGCTTTCATTCTCGAGCACTATCGGACCTTCGGCTTTGAAAAGTTGCATAGCGACACTGTTTTCAAAAGTTTGTTGGCGAGGTTGTTCTATTTTTTCTCCTTTCTCGGAGAGGACATTACCAAAAGAACTACCACGATGGAGGGCGATTCCTTCAAGATCTAAAATCTGTTCTGACAAAATATCTTTCTTATTTTTTAAATCTCTCAAAAGGGCAGTTTTTCCAGAACCTGTCATTCCCCCCAATACCCACATCTCCCGTTTTGAATTTAACGTTGTGAGAAGGTGACGCCTAATAGCTTTGTACCCACCTGTGATTTGGACAATTTTTAATCTCTCTCCAGCGACCTCATCGAGCCAACCGGAAGCAAATCTCGATCGAAGTCCTCCGCGCCAGCAAGTAATAGCTGCGTTTGTCGAAAAGTGCCTAAGCCAATCTGAGATTCTTTGCTTTTTGTGGGGTTCGACTAAAGACATTCCCAGTGTAATTGCAGCCTCTTGTCCTTGATTTTTGTAGCAAAGGCCTACTTGGTGTCTTTCTTCATTAGTTAAGATGGGGCCTGATATCGAGCCCGGGATGTGCCCGTCAAAAAATTCGCCTTCTGACCTGACATCAAGCAATGGCCAAGAGTTTGATTGATGAAGCCAATCTAGCGCTGAAATCTTGGGAACAGTGATTTTCGAGGTCAGTATATCTTTCAAACTGCTCATACGCTGAAGCAGTCTTATACACTGCTCACTTTTTGTAAACAATCTAGTCAAGCACGATCTGCTCAGGCACAGCACTTGCTCCATTTAGGCGCAAATGAAAATTTAAAAGGGGTGCTTTCAATGAGTTTAAAATGCTGGATTTGTGCAGTTGTAGCTTTAATGTCTTTAACTTCCATTTGGGCAAATCCAAGTCATGATGCTACTAAATCTCAATTGAAGGAGAATGATCATCCGAGTGCCTCGAGAGAAGTTGAGGACGAAAAGCTCTGGTCTGCGCGAATGGGAGATAAAAGTTCAAGCGGTATTTATCGACAGCTTTTCATATACACGCCCGAAAAATTGACTCAAGTAGAGTTCCGTTTAGGAGATGCAGATAATTGGGATAAAATGAAAGCTTTTTCAACGGAAGAGGGTTTTGCTTATGGAACTGAAAGCTTCTTGCCGACGGCTCCGGGGCAAAAGTTTACTGTTCGAGGTATTAATGAAAAGGGAGAAAGAGTAACCCAATTAGTAACAGTACAAACTCCTGACGGTCTTACGCTGTCAGTTAAAAAACTCAAAGTTGAGGACGCTAAAACCTTTGAAATAGCGGCACCTATTCAAACTCAAACCAGTCGAGTATTACAGTTAGCACAATCGAATGTGGGTAGAACCGTAGGCAGTGGAGATTGTTCGGCACTGAAGGGCGGTCAGAGGATAGGGACACTAGGCGGTGGTGGTGCTGGTATGGAGAAACTAGCCCCAGGAATGGTCTTACGGCTCTCTCCAGGTGCAAGCCTTTATGGAAGTATGGGACGGTTTAACGTTAGCTCTTTGGGGCATTATGTCGTTGTTGAATCCGT
>DDPO01000035.1:4417-9350 GCA_002342225.1 Bdellovibrionaceae bacterium UBA2466
AACTTGAGAAGTCTTAATGGCTCGGCCACTATCTACAGCGGAGACTGATAGTTTTAAAAAATGTTACCTATACTTGCATGGACCATTTTAGTTTTGTTCGTTTTGCTGGGTTTAGTCGGCATCGTGTTACCTGCGATGCCCGGTATAGTTCTTATCTTTGCAGGGGTCTTAATTCATAAGTTACTACTACCGAGCTTTCTTAGTTGGTGGACTTTGGTAGTTGTTGGGCTAGGAGTAATTTTGACTTTCGGACTCGACTTTCTGGGTTCCTTCGTCGGAGCAAAATGGGGAGGAGCTAGTAAACAAGGGATGATGGGTCTTGTATTGGGAGGATTCATCGGAATTTTTTTTGCCCCAGCCGGATTAATTTTAGGGCCGCTCATCGGAGTTTTTTTAGGAGAGGTTTTTGTTGCGAGTCGTCCCGCTCTTGAAGGAGCCAAAGCTGGTATCGGTGCGACCTTAGGAGTTGCTGTATCTACGATGCTCAAGGTACTATTAGGACTTATCCTAGTGGCTTGGGTGTCCTGTGATCTTATCTTTTTCTAAGTATCATTTGTTTTGCTCTTTATTTGTTTTTACTATCGGCTTTCAATCTTTAGCTAAAAACTTATCGATCAATCAGATTCAGTTTATGAATGCTCCAGAGAGTCTGACAGAGACTGCTCTTCAAGAGATCGTGGATAATGTTCAGAGCTTTCTTGAGTGGGATTTAAGAAAAATAACTGTTTATGGTTATACCGATCTGGGGGAGTTTAATCGACAGCACCATTTGAGTTTTTCGGTAGAGGCTGTTTTTAGAAGGAGCGATAGCTCAATTCACATCTCTCCGAAAATAGGGTCCGAGGATTTCAGGCGTGTGTTTAGTCATGAACTCGTTCATGCTGTCATTTTTCAAAAATATAAAAACGCTATCCCAATTTGGCTCGAAGAGGGGCTTGCAAATTATGTCGGGAAATATCGTTCTCCGGATTATCGTTGGCTTAATGGAAAACAATGGTCCGATGTCACTTTGATGGGACATCCTGCATCGAGCGTCATTGATTCGAAAATATACTACTTTGTCTCTGCTGGCTTAATTGAGATGATTGCTTCGAAATGCAGCTTGAAAGATCTCTTACAGCTCTCGGTCGGAGCTAAACTGACCACTTATTTAAAAACCTACTGTGAAATTTCAGATCTCAATAGTGATTTCAAAAAGTGGGTATCACTTCGAGCGGAATCCCCGACTACTGAAAAAAACGGGAGTGGAGATGTAAACGCTCCTTGGTGGAAAAGAAAAAAAGAGAAGCAGTGGTGGCAAAAGAAATAGGCCTAGAAACTTCCAAAACTGGCCATAGTTTTGCAATTTCCAGAGGTGTATTTGGAGGTTGTGCCTATGTTAGGGGGAAAATGGGTTATCATTTGTGCAGTTGTGTCTTTTATGTACAGTGTTCCTGCTCTATCGGGAACTCATGAATCTCAAGGCATTTCAGGTCCTAGAGGCGGTAGATTTCACCATAGAAGACATCATAATCAACAGCAAACGCAGGTTATTGCGATCGGTATTCCTATAAGTGGGGGAAGTGGTAATAGTGGCTTAGGCTCTATTTTAAATCCCTATATCAACTCGTATCTTGGTTGTTCAAATTATCTGCCCACTTCAAACTATTCTGGATTTCCAAATTATTCTTTCGGTTATTGGAGTCCTAGCAATGGGGGCTATGGAGTGAATTATACTCAGCCTAATATCTACAAGTCCTACCAATACGGTCCTTACGGTTATGGTTACGGATATCCAAGTTCTATTTACGGGCCTTATTCTTTTGGAAGTTATCCGAGCTATACGTCTGGTTACAGCACAGGATATCCTAGTTACGGTTACACTTCCGGTTATCCTAGTTATGGCGTGATGGGATATCCCAGTTATACGATAGGTTATCCTTCCTATCCTCAAACGGGTCTAATTAACGGTATTGGAAGCGGCACCGGTTCCAGTTGTATATTGCTTTGTCCGACTCAGGCTGGGTTTTAAAAAACTTCACTGGCTAGGAACAACTAAAGTGATCAGGTTTGGCAGAATCGTGTGTCTTAAGAGTTGACACTACCATTGCTTAAGATCTTTTTTGTGACTTCTGCAAGTCATTTATGCTTTGAATAGTGGAGCTAGATTATGCCGATTCCGACATAATTGGAATGTCGATTAAGGAATTATTCGCACTATTCGGCTCTTCACTGTTATCGACCCATTCAAAGGTATATAATTTTCTCAAGGGCTGCATATATTTAACCGAGGTACGTTTGTGGGCAGAGTGTATAAAAAATACCGTTCATCTTTAGCATACGTACTGATCTGTTTTCTCACTCTTTTCTCAAATTCCTATCTTCCCACCCGAGCTGATGAGGGGATTGCTTTACAAGACGATGAAAATGGAAATGCGATTACAACGTTCATCACCAGTAATGCTTCAGGCCTTGCTCTGATGGGGGGGCGCCGAGTTTTAGGTAATTCAGTGCCAGCTGAGCAATGGCAAAACGTGGGCTTCTTAAAAGTTTTCGATATCTCATCAGGAATGGGCTCAAGCGAGTTTGCTTCAGCAGGTGATACTAACAACATCAATGTATCTAGCGCTCCACCTGATGCCGGTGTGGCCTACTTAGATTTAGCTAATTCTAATAAAGAAACTCTTTGTTCTTCAGCGGTGTGGTCGGCATCTGACAGCGCATGGTGGGTCGCTTGCCGCGCTCTTCTTAGTAACAACAAATACCGGCTTTCCATACTCAAAGTAACACCCAGTGGAACGATCTCCAATTATTACACCACTCTTGGTGGAACAACTAACGGAAATCAAAATGCCTATCTCGGACGCCATGGAAGCTTGCTTCTACATGGGTCCAATTTAGTCATGGTCGGTTACAGAGGCATTAGCCAATCTCATGCGACTTACAAACTAAAACCCTTCATTGCCAAATTTGCTATTTCAAGTGCAGGAAATAATTGGGCCCCAAGTTACATCGCAGATTTTACTGATAAAGACGCAGATGCTACAAACTACCGTGCTGTCGCTGTAGTGGATGATGGTAGTAACTACTACGTCCCTTACACCCACTTAACCACGGGGGGATTGAAAGTTGCTAAGTACGGGGCCTCTACACTCTCAGCAAGTGCAACATCAGGCTTCTTCTCCACAATCACATTCCCGTCAGCAACTGTGGGAAGCACACCCACAGTTTGGCCCACTTCAATGGAAATCAGTGGTAATAATGTCTACGTCGGTGGTTCTGTAAGATCAGGAAGTACTTCTGCTTACTACGGCTTTATCTACGCTCTTAATAAAAGCACGGCTGCAGCTGTCACTACTTGTGACGCCGATGGTTTTAACCTTTTCCAACTCAATTCCAACAAAGATACACAAGTAAACTCTTTAGATTTATGCTCGAGTGCAACAAGCCTCATGCTCTCTGGAGCCAATTACACGGGTACCAATTATAAGGCTTGGGTCGGCAAGGTCAGCATCGCTTCATCGGCATGTTCTTTCGACAATACCTACGGAACAGGCGGGGTCTATGCTCATAGCGAACTTGACTCTGACGTTCGATATCTTGATGGAGAAATCGACTCTTCCACCGGAAAATTTGTCGTAGCGGGACAAGCGGTGACTGTGGCTTCCAACGGAGTTTTTAGGCCTGCAAATTTTATTCGAAGCTTTAATAGTTGCACCAGTACTTCACTACGAAAATATGTCAATGCTTGCTCGATGAATTGGAGTGGAATCACTTCTTTAGAACACAATCAAACTGTCACACCAGGGGTCACTTTAACTTGGTCGGACAGTTCAACTTCGAGTTCGGGCCTTTCTCTTCTTGCTTGTACTACGACTGGCGGCATCGGCGCAAAAAGCGGTTCGCCAAAAAACAACTTTACGGCCACAGCTGCAGATGGTGCTACTTCCGGAACGATTTCTTGTAAGTACACTCAGAAAATCGATTGCGGTTCTGCCAATATCACGGTAGCAACATTAGGCACAACATCCACGACTGACACCACATCTACGACCGACACCACATCCACGACCGACACAACATCTACGACTGACACAACAGCTACGACTGACACAACATCCACGACCGACACAACATCTACATCTACATCTACATCTACAACTACCACTACGACCACCATAGCTGTGCCAGAGCTCCTCTCAGGTTATGTCGAATTTGGAACCAATGGAACTATCAACCCACCCAATACCGGCTCATACACTTCGGATTCTGACAACACTGTGAATATCCAAACGCTGAATTACAATGTGGAGACTACAGCTTATTTCTATAGTAATCCTAGTTGTACGGCGCCTCTAGGCCAGTCGATGAGTATTAATTCCTCGGGTGCAGGATACTGGATGAGCTCAATGCCAGTTGCGATCACTCTGACCGAAGGTGTTTCTACTGAAATCTATGCCCGTGCTTCAAATGGTTCGGGTAGCGATTGCGCTCCTATTGGAACGTATCTCTATCAAACAACAACAACCACGACTGACACAACATCCACGACCGACACCACATCCACGACTGACACAACATCCACGACCGACACCACCACCACCACCACCACAACCACCACCGAAGAAACCACAACCACCACCGAAGAAACCACAACCACCACCACTACACTTGTTTGTACTGTTTCGATTAACTTCACCAACAATACAACTAGTTTTAATTCCTGTGGTTTTACCAACAGCACTGCAAATCTTCTTACGATGAGTGCAGTTAAAGCTTACACTGGAGAGCAAAAAATCGAGGCCCTTACATTAAGCGGCAACGGAACTTTCACCATTGATGCGGTTCCGGTTGGCGGGTTTGGGGATATTACAGTGAACAGTGGCGCGACTCTGACGGCTTCTGCTTATAGTAGTGCAACGGCATCGGGAGATGATTATGGTTTGAGTCCAGT
>DDPO01000104.1 GCA_002342225.1 Bdellovibrionaceae bacterium UBA2466
CACTCAAAGGGTGCAGGTAATGAACCTTACCTTTCAATTCTTAAGTTATCAAAGAAGTTCAAAAGGAAACGACTGGTCATCCGAGCAAAGCTTAAGTTATTGATTTAATGATAATTTTTTGGTGCGGCGCACTAACAAAACCAAGCATAATTCATCGTCCCCTCTGTGGTAAACTTTAAGAAAAAGGTGAGGTTGTCAATGTCCACATGCGCTAGATGTGTCATGCCAGAAGTGAATCCCCATATTTTTATGGACCAAGAAGGGATCTGTAATCTCTGCAGAAACCATGATGAAGAAACTCAAAAAAAAGAAAATGATCGAAAACTGTTAGAAACGGACCTCCTCAATATCCTTCGAAAAAATAAAGGCAAAGGAAAGTATGATTGTCTTGCCATGTGCAGTGGGGGAAAAGACAGCACGGCTTCACTTTATTACATGGTCACTCGCTATAAGTTGCGCACTCTTGCTTTTACTTTTGACCATGGATTTGAAACGAATGAAGCGCTCGATAATATCAATCGCGCAGTAGAAAAACTGGGAATCGACTTTCTGTATTTTAAAACGAATTACATGAAAAAGTTTTTTTCTAAAATGCAGGAGTATCAATCGAAAGCGGTTATCTGCCATCCTTGCTCGATGTGGTACATGGATCTTACTTACGACATGGCTGCTCGCTTCGACATTCCCTTGATCGTTGCTGGCTGGACAAAAGGGCAATCCACCACTTCTACTCCTAATATCATGTCCAAATGTGCTTGCAGTGCAAAAGAATTAGAGTTTAAAAATATGGCAGGCCACACACAAGAATTTATTCAGAAATTGAAAAAAGATCCCGAAACTCCTCAGTTCAAAGATTTTCCTGAATCCATGGAAGAAGTTCTGGCCCGAGCTAAGAAAAAAGGACAAGCGACTGTCATATCGCCTCATTGGTTTTTGCCCTTTGAGGAAGAAGTGTATGTTGCAGAAATTCAGAAGGAGCTCGGTTGGGAACAGCCCAAGCTCAGTTACCCCGCAAAATCGACTAACTGCGAATTAAATTTCCTGTCAGTACACAATGCTCTGAAACATTATGGTTATACTCATTATCATGTAGAGTTCTCGAAAATGATTCGAAAAGGACTCATGACTCGTGACGAAGCTCTCAAGCGTCTTGATTTTTCGCAATATAGAGAAGACTACATGCAGGAACTAAGAGATCGAGTGGATGAGAGGAAAAAAGTGGGATAATCTTCTTGCGCTTATCCATGAACAAAAAGGCATCATATCTTCTTCTAACAATTTTCCTTTTTCTTCAAACACTGCTCATTTTCCCAGTCTGGAAATTACCCTATTGGAGGCTACAAAAAGTTTTCGAGGCTACTTGGCAGGGATACTTTTGGCCTTGGATTCCCTACTCTTTATATGATCAACCGGTACCTAAAGAGGGAAGTCAGAAAATCAAGTATGAACTTTGGATCAAGCCCACTTATCAGCCTCCTCGGGTTCTCGAAGCTGATAATTTCGGCAAACGGGTTGGAAGATTTCAGCTCAATGCCATAATCACTAGGCTTCTTTTTTATATAAGAACAGCTCAACCGGTAGACTCATTTGTTTCTTACTTGGAGACGATTACTGGCTTACGAATTGAGTCGTGTTGGATTGATGCTTATCAGTGGACTTTTGAGAATAAGATTTGGGTAAGAAAGTTTCATGACCAAAAGTATAGTCTCAGATAAATTCCTAAGATTCTGGAACGCGCCTGATTCTTCTGAGTCCCTGGCGCTAGGCCGAATAATCCTAGGAACAATTCAGTTTTATCGCTCTTTTACACTGACTGAAAAGTTTCAAGAGTTTTCTTTGTTTCCAGAGATTCTTTTTCAACCCATTTTTTTCCTAAAGTTGTTTTCGTTACAAACAATTGCTCCGCCGAAGAATACGTATTTTTTGGGCGCTATCGGATTTGGACTAATGGTCTCGGGGATTTGCACCATTATCGGTTACAAGACGAAAATTAATATTTTTATCTTTTTCCTGATTCAATTTTTCCTTGTTGGATTTTCCTATTCTTTTGGAGACTATCATCATGACCAAGCAGTTCCTATTCTAGTAGGATTCCTTCTTTTTTTTACTCCCTGCGACAGGAAGTTTTCTTTAGATGTTTTGCTAAATAAGGCGACATTTCGATCGATTGATGAACCTTTTGACCACAGGACCTACGGTTGGTTTTTTCAATTTATTAAATGCTTTTTAGGCATCGTTTATTTTAGTGCAGGTATATCAAAACTAGCCCATTCCCAAGGAGATTGGCTTACTGGAAGGTCACTCATTTACTTTTTGGAGCAAGATGGGATTGCTAATTCAAGGCCATTGGGGATTTGGCTCTCTCGTAACCCTTACCTATGTATTTTACTAGCATGGGCAACCATAGTTTTTCAGATGCTTTTTGTTTTTGCAATCCACAAACGCAAATGGAAAACTATGTTCACCTCAGCCGGTATAGTTTTTCACTTATCAACAGATCTAATAATGAAAGCTAACTTTACAGGCTTTATTGGAGTCCTCTCTTTTCTCCTGCCATGGGAAAAAATACTGAGGTTTAAAAATACATACCTGCCCCCTTTGAGTGGACCTAGAAAGGGCTGGTCCGATGCAATTTGTTAAGTAGGTCGAGTACTTATAGAGGACCAAATACATTGGTCTTTATTGGGGCCTAAAGGAGTTTCATTTTAAGTTCAACTAAACATCAAACGGCCTACAAATTCCGCAACGTT
>DDPO01000162.1:0-440 GCA_002342225.1 Bdellovibrionaceae bacterium UBA2466
AGATCTGTGGGAACTTCAGAAATTTGATAGCTTAGGTTTTCGGGATCCATGAAGTGACTAGAATCCAAATGCTGATTGTTCTCACTGTGATCTTTCCAATGAATATCAGGAATATTGCAGACGTGGCCCGATTGGTGTCCTCGACCTTTTAAGAAAGAGGAAAGTTCGGAGTTTGATACAAGTCGAGTAGCCACAGCACAGATCACGTGGTGACCTCGTTCTCCCCAACCAAAACCTCTCAGCGTAAAAAAGCAACTCCAAATACAGATGGCAAAAATAAACTTATGTGCTTTCAAATGTGCCCCCTAAAATGTGAAACTTCTGTTGCATTGATCGATCTACACGCTGTCAAAATAGGGGTCAACCAGACTTATTTAATGAATTAAGCCTTTTATTTTTCGAAACAATTTAAACTGTAAAAACTTTTGATACAGAAACTT
>DDPO01000162.1:473-20512 GCA_002342225.1 Bdellovibrionaceae bacterium UBA2466
TAATGTGGCTTGTCATGGTTTGTGCGGTCGGTTGCACACAAACACGAGTTAAGAAATATGAAGGAATTTTAGAGCCCCTCATCGGAAAAGCACCTAAGTCCCAAGTAAACAAATTATTAGGAAACCCTGTGTCGTGCAGACAAGAAGCCCGTTATGAGAAATGCGAATATCGCTCCGCATTTTCTCAAAACAATCCTGTTCCCGAAATCTTCAGACGGGTCGAAGGCTTAGGCCCTGACTTGTCGCCCTATGAATATTTTGATGTGCTGCATCTTTATTTTGATGGCTTCCATGTTCTGAAAGAATGGGAACCAGTTGTCATCATGCAGTAATTCATAGCAGCATTTCCCTCGCTAAAAAACCTTATTTCTCTAATACTTGCGCCATTTTAGGCCGATAAGAAGTTTGATCGGACCTGACGATTTTAATGGCCAATAAAATTAAAATTTCACTGAAATATAAATTCCTGATGGTGCTAATCATCACGTTAGCGCTTGGGTTTTCTACTTTCTTCGGTTTGGCTTTTAAAACTTTTTCTGAAGACAAAAAACTTTTTGTCATGGAGCTGAATCTTGCTGTTTTAAAAACAGCTTTGAGCGATACCCGAGCTGAATTGAAAAGTCGAGTTGATGAACTTCAAGTTTTTTTACCGAAAATCTATTCACCGGACACTGTCGTTACTTCAGGACTGTTCAGAGAGTTGTCTCTTCAAAATTTGCCACAGGATCTCCTTGGAGTAAAATTCTACCGAAAAAATGTTGCTGATAATTCTTTCAAATTAGAAAAACAATTCGTAAACACGGAGCTCCTCGAAAGCAAATCCCTATCCGATGCATCTATCCAGGAGATTGAACAAAATTATCCAGCCCCAATCGAGCAATTCTCATTCACTACCGGAACAACTTTTCTTAACCGGTCTATCAGCGTAAAAACAAACTCTGGTTCTAGCTACTTGCCAGTTCTCACTTTGCTAGTTCCGGGAACTTTCATTAACGACAATACGAAGTCAGTCATCATAGTCGTAGATCTTCTTCAAGATTTCTTAAGAAAAAAACTTTCCCAATCTGAAATTGCCGATGTTTTCTTTGTGACCAAATCAGGTTCTCTACTAAGTCACAGCTCAAGCGCTCTTCTTGCTCAAAACACAAAGAAAATTTTCGAACATCCCATTATCCCTAAGCTAAAAACACGCCAACTACCTCGTGAAAGCTTTGAACTCGAAATGAACGGGGAGGTTTATCTGACAAACATGTCGGAGTCGGCAATTCCTGAGACTTATGTGGTTTCTCAAATAAAACAAAGTGAAGCTTTCGCAGCTTTAAAAACCTTGATGCGGGAAACACTTCTGACCGGAATTTTTATTCTTGGAATTGCTTTAATTTTAAGCATTCTTTTCTCGAATCGACTTACCTCCAACATCAAAAAACTTAGAGAAGCTGCCCAAACTATCGGGGAAAAAGGAAAGCTCGATACTCCATTAGCCATCCAATCTAACGACGAAATACAAAATGTCGCTGAGAGTTTCAACCAGATGTCCTCAGAAATTCAAGATTTGTTAGAAAAAACCAAAGAAAGTGCCCGAATGGAGACGGAGCTTGAAACAGCTAAAATTCTTCAATCAACGCTGTTGAGCTCAAATCATGTCGATACAGATGCCGCTCAAGTCGTCCCCTTTTATCTTTCTGCTTCTGAAACGGGCGGAGATATTTGGGATGCTTACCTTTCTGGAAATACACTTACAATCCTAGTGGGAGATGCGACCGGACACGGAGCCCCTGCAGCTATCGTGACAGCTGTGGCTAAGAGCTGCTTTGCAACACTCAATAATATTTATCCCGAAACCCCACTCTCCCCTGATGCATTTTTGGAAAAACTGAATAAAGTGATTTACGAGTCCTGCAAAGGCCAACTTTTGATGACCATGGCTGTTGTACAAATCGATCTCAACTCAGGTCAAACTTGGCTAAGTAACGCAGGCCACGAAGCCCCATTAATTCTCAAAGCTCCGAAATCGGATGATGAGAAGCTAAAAAGCGAAGCAGTTTTTGTTCGCGGTGAGAGACTAGGATTTTCTCCTGATTCATCCTTTGAAAAAATTGAAACCACTATGGAGTTGGGTGATAAGTTACTGATCTACACCGATGGAGTCTCGGAAGCAGTTAATGTTGAGGGAAAACAATTCGGTGAGAGAGCACTCAAAAAACTATTCAACAAAGTTGGGTTAGAAACCTTAGAAGTTATCAAGGACCAAATTTACTCGGAACTGAAGAGCTTTATGGGTATGGCCCCACAACAAGATGATATCACTTATGTTCTATTCAAATGGAACAAGATCATGGAGAAGATTCACACCCAAGCAACAGTTAAAACAACTCTAGTCGAACCCCCTCACCCTCCAAGCGTACCTGCAGCTCAACCTCTCGAGGAAGTAGACTACGAACAGTTTATGGGAGAACAACTTTGTGTTGAAAGTCTCGAAGTTCAAAAGAGAGATAAATCTGAAGTAAGTGTTGATCCGACAGGACTTGAACTCGCATCGGAGTGGAGCACTGCAGAATACTCTATAGATTCAGAACCCTCTCGATCTGTAGCTCCAAGTCAAAAACAGCCAGATGAGGATATCTATATAATAAATGAGGGGGTACACCGCATTATTCTTCCTGCCGCCCCCTCTCAGCCCACAAAAACGCTCGAAGAGAAGCTAATTGAACTAGCGAAAAATACAGATTTTACCGAAACAGAAGTAGATACACACTACTCAAGAATAGAGGATGAAGACGACGCTGCATGAATACATTAAATAAAAAAGCGATTGCTGATAGTCCTGCTAAAGTCGGACTTTTTTCTAAAAGAGAAGCAGCCCTATTAATATCTTCAGGTTACTCGCATGTTCACTCTTCGCTCTTGGGCTTACGAGATTCCTTAGCCAATTTAACTTTAAGTGCATTAGCGAGTGATTTCATCCCCTCCTATACTTGGGAGGCAAATTCCAATCAACAGCAAATAGCTGTGCATTCAAGCAAAGAGCGAAAAAAAGTGATCGATCAGGTACTTTCCGAGCTCAAAATAAAAAGTAGCTCCTCCATGGGGGATAAAATTTGGACCTCGCTCGAAGAGCTTTTAACAAACAGTATATTTCATGCCTATCAAGATGCCTCTGGAAAAGAGAAATACCATCGTAGAGAAACGGTAGAACTTTTGCCCGAGGAGAAAATTCTCTTAGGGTTTTCACGAGACTCAAAAGGAATCTATGTTTCGGTTCAGGACTCGGGAGTTGGACTAACTTTCAGCAACGTTCAGTCTAATTTTAAAAGATGCTACGAAAGTCAGGGGCTTTCTCAAATTGAAACAAAAGATGGGGGCGCTGGTCTTGGACTTTATGTGGTTTTTGAACTTGCGACCCATGTGAAAATCACAAGCCGTCCCAACTCGGGAACTCTCACTCAATGTTGGTTTTCCAACTCTTCAAATTTTGATCCCGATTATTTCTCTTTTAATTTTTTTACAGGAGCAACAAAATCATGAGTACTGCCAAAGCCATTAACTTAATCAACGAAAACTTCCAATTTGAAATTACTGAATCGGGGACTGGGAATCATGTCAACCTCATCGGCATCATCGACGAAGACACCGATTTCTCGGCACTTTTAAAATTAAAAACATCACCGGTCGTTTTTAACTTTAAAAATATCACCTCAATAAACTCTTGTGGAATTCGTACCTGGGTTAACTTTGTAAAAGAATTCCCAGAGGGCAGTGTAACATTTATAGAGTGCCCTCCCCTCGTTGTTCGACAAATGAACATGGTTCCGAGTTTCATGGGAAAAGCAAAAGTTGAATCAGTCTTTGTTCCCTACGTTTGCGACAGCTGTGAACACGAACAAAATAAACTTGTTTTAGTTTCGGAATATAAAAAAGGGATATCAATTCCCGAAACGATTCAATGTGAAAAATGTCAATCTGAAGAAATGGAGATGGATGGCAATGTCAAACAATACTTCTCTTTTGCAAAATAAGCCCACCGATAAAGAGGCTCAAGAATTAGCTTTGCAACTTGAAACCTGGGCTGCAAACAATNNTTCTCTTCTCGAAGTTTTATTGGATGCTTATTGTGTCGTTGACTTAGCTAACAACATCGTAGCAGTAAATACTGCTTTTACGGTTTTAGTTGGCGAATCAGAACGCAAAATAAGAAAAAATCCACAACTTAACAACTTCTTAAAGACTGAGTTTTGCCCTTCACAATGCCCAACGATTCAAGTCATTACTTCAGAGCGTTTTTTACGGCTAGATGAAGTGAATGGCTCTACAAAGATTTCACCTCATTTGAAACTCACCATTTCCGGAGTTCCCATTTTTTCTTCAGAGCAAAAACTTTTGGGATGTCTTCTCAACATTAGAGATGTCACTGCGGAATCCGGATTACAAATCAAATACGATGAAAAAAAGACAGACTCTGTCACAGATGGCCTTACTCGACTTTATAATAAAGTGTTTACTGAAGAATCTCTTAAAAAGGCCCTGAAGAGTGGGCAACGACTCAACAAACCGGTGAGTGTTATGATGGGAGATGTGGATCACTTTAAACATGTTAATGACCATCATGGCCATCAAGCAGGAGATTACGTCTTAGCAACCGTAGCTCAACTTCTTAAAGGCGAAGCACGAGAAAGCGACATTGCTGGGCGCTTTGGTGGCGAAGAGTTTGTTGTCGTTTTAAACCATACGGATCTGGCCGGAGCCTACACTTTTGCTGAGAGATTTAGAAAAAGACTGGAAAGCACCCAAGTCATTTTTGCAGGTAAACATATTCCCCTAACGATAAGCTTGGGAACTTCAACTTTCACTCCTGCAGATGCAGGTAATTTTGACAGTGAAGTAGTTGCTAAGAAGATAGTGGCCCAAGCCGATTCCGCACTTTACAAAGCGAAGGCTTCGGGAAGAAATAGAACAGTTCAATTTGAATCTATACCGAATGCAAAAGAGACCGAGAACAAGACAAAAAAATAGTCCTGTATCGCGGTCTCTTTTAACTCAAAAGTAAATTTCTAAATTATTTTTGAGAGAGAATCTTGTAGACCCCGGTGCCACAAACAGAGCAAGCACCTTTCATTGCAGGCCTGCCATTTTTCATTTTGACTTCTTGGCAGTCTTTCATCGTGGTTTTTTTACGGCACTTAACACAGTATGCAGTTTCCTCAGCCATGCTGCTATTCTCCCTTCTAGTTGTTATTTCAGATTGTAATGACAATCAGCGCACATGACTAGGCTATTTTTTAAAAATTGCGAAAACTTCTCTGACTCGCCATACCAAATTGAGAACTAGAAGGTCTGAAGGTCAGAGAGATCTGAAGCGATCTCTATCGCCTCGGCTAATTCTTTGTTGGAATCCAAGCTTTTCAAATCGGCAGTTCGCTCATGACTTTTTTCATTTAAAATTCGGACAACCTCTTGATGTTTTGCAGAGGCGATTTCTAACTCTTTCTTCATCTCAGGATCAACAATCGGACTAATTTCATCTGTCGGAAGAGTCTTTTGAGACACTTCCTTGTCTCGAAGTTTAATGTCAGAAACGATGCCACCGTTGGCAGGGGTGTGCCCTAAGGGTGAGTAAAAAACACTCGTCGTGAGTTTTAAGACTCCTGCACCGAGATTTTCGGAAGAGGACGAAAAAAGAAGCGGGTCTTCAAGATTAAAAAGTTTTTGTACAGTACCTTTACCGTAAGTTCGAGAGCTTCCTACGATGACGGCTCGTTGATAATCTTTCAGCGCACCCGACAGCACTTCTGCAGCACTTGCACTGCTTTGATCAACCAGCACTACTAATGGCTTACGATAGATGGGCTCAGCGATAGTTTCAGCTTTTAACACACGAGTCGAGCCGTCTTCGAGTACACCTACAATGGGTTTATTTCCCACAAAAAATGATCCCATAGTTACAGCTTCTTCAAGGTATCCCCCAGGATTTCCTCGAAGATCGAGAACCAATCCTGCGTGGTCAGTTTCTTTAAGAAGCTCTTCATGAATACGTTGCTCAAAATCCTCGGAAACGCTTTTCTCTTCACCATCCGATCCCATTCCCCCTCGTCCATAAAAAGTCGGTACAGAAATCACTGCGATTTTTTTGGAATGGCTTCCTTCTCGCTCAATTTTTTTCCACTGAAACGCAATCTTAGACTCCTCAAGATCAAATTGAGTTCGCTCTAATACCACTTCTGAGACCGTCCCCTCTTTCGCAGTGTGGTTGCAGTTTAAAACTAAACTAACCTTTGATTTTTCAGGCCCTTTTAAAAGCTGCTTAGCCTCCTCGAACGGTAAAGAAGAAAGAAGAACATCGTCCACTTTTTCAATGATATCTCCAGAGTGTAAAACTTTTGATTTTTGAGCGGAAGAGTCATCTATAACTTTCTCAATTAAAAACCCTTGGGGAACTTTCTGAAGACGCACTCCTAACCCTGCAGTAGAGCCTTTCAACTCTTCATAAAAATCTTCAAACTCTACGGGGGAAAAATAGGTGGAATATTTGTCCAACGCAGCTAAAAAAGCCTTGGCCATAAGACCATGAGTCTCAGGAGCCGTATCGAAATATCTTTGCTCAACTCGGTCCCAAATAAGCTGAGTGATATTGTTTTGGTAAGCATTGAAAACTGGCAGAGTGTTGTCTTTAAGAATTTCTGACAACTCTTTTTGCCAACGGCTTTCCAGTTCTTTTTCTGAGGAAGCAAACTGCTTGTAACCATCTTCATTATCGGAAGAGCCAACTCCAGTCGGTTGCTCAAGCTGAGGTTTAAACCCCCTCGGAGCTTTAAAGTTCTTCACCCAATTTGAAACTCTGACTTGTGCTTTCGGATAATTTTCCTCAAGCCAGTTCTTCCAAGGTGAGCAAGTTCTCGAATCGAGCAACTCATCCCAATGCGCTTCGGTCATTTTTTTTAAGTCTTGGAGATCTTGATTAGTGAACAACATTCGGTAAGGGTCTAACTTCTCTAAAAATGATTGAGCGACTTTTGCAGCTCTATCGCGCTTAAAAACATCTCGTTGACCAATGCCACCAAACCTTTCGCTACCCCACTGAGCGAGTTTAATCACTTGCTCGCACGACAATCCTGCGGACTGAATAGGATGTCCAAAAGGAAGTGCAGAAGATATCCGAATCTGAGCTTTTTCTCTCAAAAAGACGATGCAAGAAAGCCCTAAAGCTACAAAGAGCAAGCTCAGACTTAATTTTTTGGAAGAGTTCTTAAGAATTCGGCCAAAGTGTCGAACCAAATCACACCCCATTAGTTAGTTGATACTTATTCCGAAAAGGATGGCACACTGTATCATAAGTAAACACAAAAAAGCAGATGCCTTTTTAGGGCTTACCTAATTTGTCACTTGGGGTGTCAAAAAGTTCGACAACTGTAAATCAATTTTCTCAATAAAAACCCAATTATTTCCGAAAAGTAGAGAAGAAAGTGTACAAAGTGTGTACGAGTAAAATTGTTTATTTTCAACAACTTACAATATGACGCATTTTGACATAATTTTTAAGGATTGATATGATTTCAATATCGGAACGTTGCTCCAAACAAAAACTAAAGACATCTAAGTAAGGAGAAACATCATGTTGAAACAATTCTTAAGAGAAGAAGAAGGGCAATCCACCGTAGAGTACCTACTTATCATCGCTGTTGTGGTGGTCGTAGTGGCTGCTATGGGAAAGAAAATGCAAGATGGCGTAACTAGACTGACTGAATCCATTATGAACAAAATGGTCAAGCAGGCAGAAGGCATGATGAGCAAAGCTAATTTTTAATTGGCTAGTTCAGCTAGATAAAAACTTTATGAAGCACGTTCAGTTTAAAGTTTTTTTTGGAAACAAACGCGGCCAAAGCACCATCGAGTACATCCTGATGGTAGCTATGGGTGCGGTGTTTTCACTCCAGATTGTGGGCTTCTTTAATGGCGTGTTTAAAGAAGGACTACAAGGTCTGGAAGGGAATATTTCCCAAGAAATGGCCACGGGCCAAGGGTTCGGCAGCCGCAACTAGATCAGTTTTTCTGCCCTTTCGCGTAACTTAAAGGGGGACGTTTATGTCCGGGGGGTATGAAATTGTGGTGTGGTTTATTCTCATAGCAGCTTCGGTCACCGATCTGCTCTGGGGAAAGATCTATAATCACCTCACTCTCACTTTCATCGTGGGCGGCGTCATCGTCCGTCTTTTTCTTGAAGGCTTTCCTTCGGCTTCAAACGCCATTTATTCAATAGGCACCGCTTTTATTCTATTTTTTCCGCTCTATTATCTCAAAGTTTTAGCTGCAGGGGACGTGAAGTTGCTGATGGCCATCGGAGCTTGGGCCAACAGCGAATGGGTCATTCGCATAAGTTTAACTTCGATTGTTATCGGAGCTGTCGTTGGCGCCTTTATCATGATCAGAAAAAAATTAAGTTCTCAAGAGCCCAAAACCTTAACCCGAATGCCCTTCGGACCGGCTTTTTTGTGTTCATTACTGTTTTTAAAAATTGCGGAGTTTAAAGGATGGGTCATCTTTTAAAAAACAGAAGAGGCCAAGCCATCGTAGAATGGGTGCTGCTCATGGCAGCATCATCGTTTATTGCTTTTCTAATGCTGGCGGGGCCCGTCGCAAATTTCACAAGTGACCTTTTAAACAAAGTAAGAGTTTACACAAGCAATATCGTTTTATTGGGTGAGTCCACTGATAAAGCGCCGCCCCCAACAGATCCAAAACGCTTTAAGCCGGTGCACTTATGAAACGAATGATTTTAAAAAGATTAAACCAAAGCGGCCAATCGGCTGTTGAATTTATGATTATCACGGTTGTGATCTTCTTTTTTCTGCTTTTTTACATGAGTCTATCTTTCGCTTTAGTAGCTAGTGAATACGTCGACTACGCAACTTTCATGGCGGCTCGTACCTACAAGTCCGCTAGTTTTTCAAAGGAAACACAAGAGCAACTCGCTAGAGATGTATTCCAACAATACCTCAATCCAATCGATTCGGTCATTCGAGCTCCCAGAGTAAGATTCACACCGAATGGAGCTCAGAGTTCCTACCAAGTCGATCTTTTTTACTTACCTCCCCTGTTCGTTAAGAGTGGAACCGCACCAAGCCGTATAACGTTAGAATCGGAATCGCTCTTAGGAAGGGATCCCTCAAACAGAGAATGTCAGGAGTTTTTCTCGAGCTTTGCAGATCAGTTTGGAGTTGGACAAACTTTTTTTGCTAATTTGATGGAGGACAACGGATGTTGAGTATCAAAAGAAAAAGACATTCGCGTGGTCAAGCTGTTGTCGAAATGGCTCTATCTCTTCCATTTTTGATTTGGCTCATCTACTACACTCTAAACGCTTTCTATACGATTCACTCATCACACATCGCTCAAAAATACGCTGCATTGAACCTGTACCAGCGCTTAAATAACCGATCAAAAATTGTAGTGGATGATGTGGCTAACACTGTAGTCGACCGTGAGTTTATTGCCGTTCAATACGTAGAACCAGAGACTAATCGCGCTCCCCAAAGAAAAATTATTACCGGACCCAATCCAGTCAATAACATTGTAGGCATTTGCCGAGAACCGAGGTGCTTTTAAAATGGATAAGAAAAAAGCATTACTAATAGCTTCTGTATTCTTTGGTATCTCAATTTTTTTGATTAATGGTTATGTCGATGCCCTGAGAGCAGAGCTCACGAAAAACTTTGGACAAGAAGTGGGTGTAGTCGTTGCTACCGAACTCATTCCCGAGTACGGAATCATTCGCCCTGAAATGCTCACTGTAAAACCTATTTTTAAAAATTTCGTCCAGTCGCAAACTGTCACAGTCGCACTAGGCAATGAAGAAGCCACCGCGAAAGCTATCAATGAAATAGCAGGTAAAGCAGCCTATGTCCCGATCTACCCCGACGAGCAAGTCACTCTAACTAAATTGGTTCATCAAGATGGTAAACCGGTGCTTGATAAACAGGTCGAAAAAACAATGCGAGCAGTAACTGTGGCTGTTAGCCCAGCGAATGGTGTCGGTCGTTTTATTCGCCCCGGAAATCGCATCGATGTACTTGCCACTGTAAGATATGAAGCAAATGGCAACGAGCAGTTCGAGGTAAAAACAGTCATGCAAAACGTTCTTGTTCTAGCTACTGGAAAAAATCTTCAAAACTCAGTTCCAACAAAAGTTAGTCGTGACGTCTTGTCGGCACTGGAAGCCAAATTTGAAGAGCAACGTCGAAAAGATCTTTTCACAACCAGCGTTGATTCCGGCACCTCTAGGCCTGATGATAATTACACTCACATGACTCTGCAATTAACCCCAGAGGACTCTGACAAATTATTACTACTTCAAAACACCATCGGGGATGCAAAACTCTATTACACTCTGAGGAACAGCGCAGATCTCACAGTAGCCAATTTAGAGACCACAATTTTGGACCAAGTTTTAGGTCCGGATAGCGAGTTGGGAAGAAGCAAGATTAAGCCTCAACCCCTTCAACCGCTTAAACCGCGTTATATGGATATGGAGGGAGAAGCGGCAGTTCCCCGCTTCTAAAGGAGATTTCGGTATGCAAGATAAAAGAGCTTTTTTAATTTCGATCTCATTCTCATTTTTAGCAATGTACTTAGTCTATCAATACATTTCTAAAGAGGAGAAAAAACTCACAGATGATTACAAGAAAACAGTTCTGGTTGTAAGAGCAAAAAAAGATATTCTGCAGTATTCTTCGATACGGCCGACAGACATTGAAACTATTTCAGTTCCTATCGCAATTGCTCCCCTTGGCGCGATTGATATTAAAGAAGATGCTTTTGATGCTGTCGCAGCTGTTCCGATCAGCGCGGGAGAATTTATTTTAGATAACAAACTGATATCGAAAAATATCTACTCAGGGCTGGAATCACAAGTCACAAGAGAAAAACGAGCCATCAGTGTTCCTGTCAATGTTAAAAGTGCTGTTGGCTACCTACTGCGTCCCGGAAACAGAGTAGATCTTGCTGCTCACTTTGAATATGTCCTTCCAAAGTCTGGCGGAGGACCAGCGAACAAACCTGCTTCAGAAGCCAAGGTATTTTTACAAGATCTCTTAGTGCTAGCATCCGGTAGGACCATTCAGGCCACTCCTCCCAAAGCCGTGGATAAAGATATGATCCGAAGCTTAAAACAATTAAAAGATGATAATTTGAACAAACAATCCGAGGCCGAACTTCGCGAAGCTCTCAATTATGCAAAAGAGGACCGCAACTACCAAACGGTGACTCTCGAAGTGACTCCCCAGCAAGCGCAGACGTTGGTCTACGTTCTTAGTCTATACGGAGAGTCTCTCACTCTACTTCTTCGACACTCAGATGACCGGCAAAAAGAGAACCGATCTCCAACAAACTTAGCCAAAGTCATGGGACCCGATTCTTACATGAACCGAGCACCTAAGTTACCACCTGTTGCAGTTCCAAAATATAAGTTTTTTGATTACGTCGGAGAAGGTTCTAATCCGGTTCCGACAGGAGGCCCTTGATGAAAACCCAAAAGCTCAAAAAATATTTTTTTATTTTGGTCCTATTGCAGCTCTGTTTTGTCACTCTTTTTTCTCCGTTTAACATCGGGTGGGCAGTAGAACCCGACACCCAAGAAGTCGAGGAACCCAAAACTATCAAGGGGGTAGAAAAAGTACTTACTCTTTCTGAGGGTTCATCTCGGCAGCTCGAATTCTCATTTGATCTCGGCAGATTGGACATCGGTAACGAGCAGTATTTCGCTTACAAGAGGTTCCAAAAAGATGGAAAGGATAGAATCATAAGGTTTGTGCCCAAAGCTGCAGGAACCACCACGATGACAATCTATGATTCAGAGGACAAACCGAGAATCACTTACACGGTTCGGGTCACTCGCGAAGACATGGGCCAATTGACATCTCAACTTGAGGAACTTTTAGGGGATATTGAAGGTTTAAAAATCAAATCGGTCGGGGGCACCATCATTTTAGATGGCGAAATTTTGCTGCCGAAAGACATGATCAGAATAAATCGCGTCATCTCAGCTATGAGAGATCGGGATCCCAAGAAGAACCCAACCCCCATTAGAAATCTCACCACAATCGGCAAAGTAACTATGAATATTCTAGCAGAACGCATTGAGCGAGAGATTGGGTCACCTGAAATTACGGCTCGAGTTATCAATAATAATATTTTGCTCGAAGGAACTGCAGAGAGCGAACCCGATGCAGATAGAGCATTCGAAATAGCTAAAACTTATCTACCAGATATCGTTAAGCCGAAAGGCGGAGGTTTAGAAGGAGCTGCTGATGTCATTAATAGAGATCAAGGTGGAGACGCAGGTGGAAAACCTATTGTCATTGACCTAATGAGAGTCAGACCCCCTGTGCCACAGCCTCCCAAACAAGATATTAAGATTACAATCAACTTTGTGGAACTCACCAACGACTATCAGAAATCCTTCAATTTCAATTGGAGGCCCTTAGCCACCGATCAAGGGACGGCTACTTTTGATACTTCGCTTGGAGAAATCAGTGCAAACTTGATTGCTACTATTACCAACCTTTTACCCAAGTTGAGCACAGATAAAAATCATGCACATGCACGAGTTTTGAAACAAAGCACAATCATCGTTGAGGATGGGTCTGACAAAGAAGCCGTTGTGGATAGCTCACTCGATATCTACACGAGGGTTGCCGACATTGCAGGAAATTTTCAATTAACGCCCATTCAAGTACAAAACTCTTTGAAAGTAAGAGCTGCTACTCTACCCGGTTCAGATTCAATCTCGCTTGGTCTCCAAGTCAACTTGACCTCGCTCGTGGGTTCTGACAACGGACAACCTATTGTAGCTAGAAATTCAATGCAGACGAAAGTGAATATCAAAAATGGGGATTCAGCTGCTCTGGGTGGCTATGGAATCGATAATGCGCTCGCAGGATACAATCGGGATCCTCAGCGAGTTGTGTCTGGAGGGCAAGGCAATGATAATGCGTCTCCTATTTTTAATTTCAATAGAACGAAAACTTTCCGACGAGATAAGCAGCAATACGTCATTTTTGTTACCCCCGAAGTGTTAAGAACTGCGAGTGCCGGAACGGACGATATTACAAGAAAGTTTCGACTAAACGCAGGCGAGAGATAGGAAAACCCATGGCCAATGGACATATCATTTCAGTTCTTGGTGGAAAAGGTGGAGTAGGCAAATCTACATTTGCAGTTAACTACGCGATTGCAGCAAGCATTGATTCTAAAGCGAAAGTCCTTCTCATCGACCTTGACCCCAAAGCTTGCGGCGATTTAGGTATGCTTTTAGGGGTCAAACCCAAAAGAACAATGCTGGAGTTGGGGGCGATAGAAGGAAAATTTGATCCGAACTCTCTAGGAAGCTTTGTCGCCGTTCACCCATCAGGAATTCACTACCTGCCGACAGTGCTTGAGCCGGAGCAAATGGGTTCACTTGATCCATCACATGTTTCAAAAGCACTAACTCTGTTATCCGGATTTTATAACTTTATAATTTTGGACCTCGGTTCAGATATCGATGGGCCCACAGTAAAAGCGATAGAATCTTCAACGCTCATATTTGTGTTAACTCTTCCAGAAATTCTTGTTCTACATCACACTCGAAGGGTTATTGAGAAAGTTCAAAACCTTCTTTTTCCACCTGAGATGATCAAGCTTGTAGTCAACCGTTTTAGTGCTGCAAAAGGCATTAATCCCCAACTTATTCAAACCAACCTAAAAAAACCAGTTTTAGGAGTAATTCCAGAGGATGAAATTACTACGGTAAGCTCGATGACTAAAGCTCAGCCATTCATAACGAGTGCACCCCGCACTGAAATCACAAAAAGCTATTTCTTCCTAGTTCGTAACATCCAACAACAACAACTTTTAGAAAAACTATCACAGCTTAAAAAACCTTCAGATGCTTTGAGCCGACTGGGAGGCAACAAAGGGTCTCAGCCAGGAAAACCAGGCGACAAAAGTCCCAGTATGGTGGTATTCGACCGAAGCCAAATGAAGGACGAAAAACCCGCCGATCAGTGGTCTTCACTTAAACAGAGGATTCATAAACAGCTTATTGAAACCATGGATTTAAAAAAAGTAGACACTGAAACGGGAAATGATCCTAAGAAAAAAGCTGTCTTGCGTGAAAAAACAAAAACAGTTGTAGTAGAGCTTTTAGATAAAGAAGAGCATCCCTTCCGGTCCAGGGATGAAATACAGAAATTAGTAAAGGAAATTTTGGACGAGGCTTTGGAACTTGGACCCATTCAAGACCTTCTTGCAGATGATTCAGTCAGTGAAATCATGGTAAACCGAAAAGACCAAATCTTCGTCGAACGAAAAGGAAAACTCGTTCTTTCGGGAACTACTTTTTCAGGAACAGCTCAACTTTTATCGGTGATTGAGCGTATTGTAACTTCGGTCGGTCGAAGAATTGATGAAAAGCAACCTTACGTGGACGCGCGCCTTCCAGATGGTTCCAGGGTACACGCTATTATTCCTCCTCTTTCGATTCAAGGACCGATGCTTACCATCCGAAAGTTTGCAAAAAATCGCCTCACCTACAAAGACCTTGTAAAATATGGGTCAATGACCGAGGAAATGGCCGATTTCTTAAGATGTTGTATCGAAGCAAGACTCAATGTCATCATATCTGGGGGAACGGGTTCTGGTAAAACAACTCTTCTCAATGTGATGGCAGGCTTTATCCCACCCGGAGAGAGAATTTTAACTGTGGAAGACTCTGCAGAGTTGCAACTTCCTCAGGAACATTGGGGTCGACTCGAGACTCGGCCGGCCAACATGGAAGGTAAAGGAGAAGTATCCATACGAGACCTCGTTCGAAACACCTTAAGGATGAGACCCGATCGGATTGTAATCGGTGAGTGTCGTGCGGGTGAAGCTCTAGATATGTTGCAGGCAATGAACACGGGTCACGATGGAAGTATGACCACCGTTCACTCAAATACGCCAAGAGATGCAGTAGCTCGACTTGAGACACTTTGTATGATGGCCGGTATGGATCTCCCTGCAAAGGCCATTCGCGAGCAAATCGCATCTGCTGTTAACTTAATTATTCAGCAATCCCGTCTCGCTGACGGAACAAGAAAAGTTACAAGCATCACTGAAGTCATCGGAATGCAGGGCGAAGTAGTCACCATGCAAGAAATTTTTGCTTTCAAGAAAACTGGAATGGATCAAAATCGCAAAGTGATTGGCAAGTTCGTTGCGACGGGCTTTATTCCAAAGTTTATTGACGATTTGGAACAACAAGGAATCAAAATTCCGAGAGGAATTTTCTCCGTAGGATAAATATGCTAGCAACCTCTTTAAAATTTTTATCAATTGCTTGGGTTGGTGGAGCTCTACTCATAGGTCTTTTCTTAAACGGGGAACAGATTTACTCTTGGGTTAACTCCAAAAACGAATCAGAAAGAGAGGAGATGGCTCGACTTTTAGACTTGATGTTTGTAGTTATCAGTCCTGAAAATTTGAAGCTTTTTTACCTCATATATCTTGTGTCACTCTTTGGACTTGGTATTTTGTTCTTCGCTCCCTCAGTTGGTGGTAGTGTTTTTTTTGGTTTTTTCTTTGTTGGGCTGGGATGGACTCTTCCGAGAAGAGTGCTGACTATTTTACATCGGAGACGTATTAAAAAATTTGTAGTTCAAATGGTGGACGGCCTTTCACTTATGTCAAATGGATTGCGCTCTGGACTCAACGTTCCCCAAGCGCTTCAAATCGTGACGGAAGAACTTCCCAATCCCATTTCACAAGAATTTGGCCTTGTGCTTTCTCAAAATAAATTAGGCGTGACTCTTGAAGATGCAATGTCGAATTTATCGGTAAGAATGCCGGCGGATGATATTGAAATGTTTACTACCAGTGTAAACATTTTGAAAGAAACCGGCGGTAACTTAGCCGAAACTTTTGACACAATTTCTCTGACGATTCGAGAAAGAATAAAAGTCGAATCTAAGATTGCCGCAATGGTCTCCCAAGGGGTGCTGCAAGGAGTTATCGTTGTTCTAATGCCCTTTGCCTTAGCAGCAGTGCTCTACGCTATCGATCCCGAGCGAATTGCTCCGATGTTCTCAACAATTCCTGGTTGGATTTTATTGATTTTGATGATGAGTTTACAGTTTGTAGGCGGTTTTATTATTTGGAAGATCGTTCAGATTAAAGTCTAGTTGTGTCAAACCCTCTTTAACTCATCGCTCCTATTTAAAATTTGTGAGGGTTTAGCCCGCAACAAAACCGATAAATAGGTATAATAATAAGAATGAAAAACTCTAAAAACAAATCTCGGGTCGCCTTTCTGCTTTTCATTTTTTGCGTCACCTTAAAAACTCAAGCGGTCGTCATCAACCGAGTCAATGGCGGGATGAATGCAGTCTACGTTGATTTTAGTATTTCGGGTTCGGCTGTGCCCTTAGAAGTTGTTCGAACTTATAACAGCATCACAGCTATCAATGAAGTTACGGGTTGGTCTGGTATTTTTGGTTGGGGATGGACATCACCTTTCGAAACCACACTCATTACAACTGCTGAGAGAAACGTGATTTTGAGAGATGGAGGAACCGGAAACACCATCTATTTCAAACCTGAAAAAGAGGATCCCTCTGCTCGAGAGAAGTTTTTCGGCGCTATCAAAAAGGCCTATTTCGAACTTAAAAAAGGTCGCCCATTAAATGAAGAGGAACTAAAACCTCTTCAACTCCCCGAGAAAATGCTCCGTGAACTCAAAACAAGCGCCCAATTTCGCGCTGAAATGGCCTCAAAATATCAAATAGCAGTTTCTCTTCCCAAAGGCGAGGTTCTGACATCCAATGAGTATGGCTTTCAAACCTTAGAGTTTAAAAACAATCAATGGATAAGAAACAAAGAAGGACTCGTTCAGGTTTTTGATAAAGAGGGACGCCTCACAAGGCAGATTGATAAAAATAATCTGAGCTTCAATTTCGTCTACTCCAACAACTCTAAAAGCCAACTCGTTGAAATCCACGACCAAGACAAATTATCAAGCATTAAGTTCAGCTGGAGGCAAGACAGAATTACCGAGATCACTGACAACAGAAATCATAAAGCGAAATACACTTACGATACGAACGGTAACTTAACTGCAGTGACCGATTCTAATGGTCAGACTTTTCAATACAAGTATGAGAACAAGAAGTTTCCCCACTTATTGACACAAATTTTGTATGTGAGCGAATCAAAAGATGGTGCGATCACTCGAGATTTTCGATACGACGATAATGGTCTCGTCATTTATCATAAAGAGAAAGAGGGTCTAGAGCTATTCTACTCTTATGGAAGAAACCCCTCAGATCCCGAAAATAATTTCACCACCAAAGTTACACAAAAAGACAAGTCAGGAACCGTCGAAGAACTTGATGAATTTTTTATTAAGAGCAGAACCGACGGTTCTAAATACCTCTATAAACAAGAAACAAAAGGCTCCAAGGGCAATGTAGTCACTATTTTTACTCCTTGTTGCGGTAAACCCCAACAAGTCACCAAAAATGGAGACACCACCAACTTTAAATACAATGACGACGGTTTTCTTACAGAGAAAATTAACAACTTAGAAAACTTGAAAATCGAGTATGAACCTCGTTGGAAAAAAATATCCAAAGTAGTTCAAAATGGCTTAACTTCAAATTTTGAATACGACAATCGAGGAAATCTGGTGAAGGCCAGCAATAGTAATCGACAGAGTGTATCGTTAAAATATGACCGTCAGGGAAAAATAACTGAAATGTTAGATGGAGATTCGAATTTAATCACGTTCAAATATGGAGCGCAGGGAAAACCCACACTGATCAATCAAAAAGGTGTAGGTGTAGTCAAAATACAATACGACCCACTTGGAAAAATTGTAAAAACTGAGACTCGAGGTCCCGAGGGCAGCCCTCGTCGCCCAACTCAAACCGCTTCATCGGAAATCACTCGAAAAGTGATGAAAAGCTTTCAAAGTTTACTCAACATCATTCGACCAGCTGGAATCAACACAAACGGATAAACTTATGAAAAAACCTGATATCCATGAAATTCTCAAAAAAGCCCAAGACCTAAAATCGAAAGCATCCCAACTCACGCAAGAGGCCGGCAAAGCTGCCACTGTAGTTAAAGAGGCCGTCTCTGTTGGAGTTTCCAGTTCAAAAATAGCGGTAGAAAAAGCAAAAGAGATCATCACCCCAGAGAGAATTTCTCAAGGACTCGAAGCGACTTCCAAAGGAATGGAAATGGCTGCTAAAGGTGCGAAAACAATAGCAAATTCAATGGATAAAGCTTCTAAAGAGGTCCGAAAATTAGGACACAAAATCAAAAAGAACCCTTGAGCCTCGATTGCGGTTTGCATCTCAACTAATGCTTTAATGACAAACGTGGCGCCTTGCGCTATCAATGCGCCAAAACAATAACAATATTACTATGATGAACGACATAAAAGATCTCCCCTTAGGCATTACCGGTTTTAAATTCTCAGATCTCTATCTCCCCTCCAAACTAAAAGAGCTCCACACTGAGTTTTGGAAGTATTGTGAAGAAACGGCTCCGGAAACAGCCAAAAAGTTTAGAGAGTTAAACTCAACCACCCCTTATGGTGAAGAAGGTAATGTTCTTGTCGACACTGCAAAAGTAGTGGGAGAGTTCATTGCCAAGCTTTTTAATATTACTAACCACACAGCTTTGGCTAAAGCAGCAACTCGGGAGCTTCAACCCACCTTCAAACTGAAAAAAGATTTCTTGAATATTCGAGTGTTTAAACGTTTCACGGAATCTCCCTGCTCAAGTGATGAATGGAAAAAACTCGATTCCTTAATTAAAAAAGTGCTAGCCCAAGCGCCCCAGCAAAACGCCAAAGAGGCCGAAGTTCAATTTGCTGAAACCGTAATTTTACTTCTTGAATCAGAAAAACTTTTAAAAACAGGCTCCATGGCAGCCCCCGAACAAAATCGACTGCAGAGCTTATTGATCCCCTTCCCCGGTTCGAACCTTAACGAAAAAGTGATTGCGGCTCTTAAAGCCTTTGAAGACTGGAGCGTGCAAGTTTGGGTTGATAAAGAAAGACGAAAAGCGATCGAGGGATGGGGCTCTTTCGTTAGAGCTGAGAAGCTCGACTTCGAACATTTGGTTGAAACCATCCAGCCCAAACCTCAACTTCCAGAGATGGTTTACGGACCCGCAGAGCACTTACGTCATCGTGTTGGCTTTAAACTCACTGACCCCAGAATGACCACGAAAGAGTATCTGCGCGAAGTAGACTACTGTATTTACTGTCATGAAAGAAAAAAAGACTCTTGCTCAAAAGGCTTTGAGGAAAAAACGGGTGGCTACAAAAAGAATCCTCTGGGCATTCCTCTTACAGGGTGTCCACTCGACGAACGAATATCTGAAATGCATGTTCTTCGTAGAGATGGGGAATTAATCGGTGCTCTATCGATGATTATGCTCGATAATCCAATGTGCCCTGGAACGGGTCACAGAATTTGTAACGATTGCATGAAGGGCTGCATTTTCCAAAAGCAAGATCCCGTGAACATTCCCCAAACTGAGACTGGAACCTTAAGTGATGTGCTCAATTTGCCTTATGGTTTTGAAATCTACAGTTTGCTCACAAGATGGAATCCCATCAATCGAAAACGACCCTACGCTCTACCTTACAATGGAAAAAACATTTTGGTCGTAGGGCTTGGACCTGCGGGATACACAGCAGCTCATTACTTCGCTAATGAAGGGTTTGGCGTTGTTGGAATTGATGCTCTAAAACTAGAACCTGTTGATCCCACTCTGACAGGAAAAGGAAAAGCCTTTCCTAAACCTATTCAGAATTTTTCTGATCTCAAAAAAGAGCTCGATGAGAGATTCCTCATGGGGTTCGGAGGAGTTTCAGAATACGGTATCACCGTTCGTTGGGACAAAAACTTTCTATCGGTAATTTATTTAAGCCTTCTCCGTCGACAAGGGGTGAGATTCTACGGGGGCGTTCGTTTTGGTGGAACCATCAACCTTGAAGATGCTTGGAAACTGGGTTTCCA
>DDPO01000010.1:0-5343 GCA_002342225.1 Bdellovibrionaceae bacterium UBA2466
TCTAGATAGTTCAAAGTTTTTGAGGCGCTAGTCAAGGGTCCTAGGCCAAGAACGTTAACATCAAGGCCTTGAAATGACTCAGGGTTTTGTCTAAAGGCTTCCCTTAATAATCGTCTCACTCGATTCCTTGCTACGGAGGTTTTCAAAATACGCTTAGATAAAGAAACTCCAAGCCGACCTTTACCATTTAGGGCAATAACTAGCAAAAAATGCTTAGTTTTGACCCTCTTAAAGCTAGCAAACTTAAAGTCGCTTTTCTTCTTTAGTCTCGAGGATTTAGGCAGCTTTTGAGAGCGAGAAGATGCCTTTTCTTTGCCGTCCAACGTGGCTCTATCTTACTTGCCGGAAATAGTGGCAACTAATCTTTTTCGGCCTTTACGACGACGTCTGGCGAGCAACAATCTGCCATCTTTGCGGCTCATGCGCTTAAGCCAACCGTGAGTTCTTTTTCTTTTAACCCGACTGGGTTGATATGTTCTTTTCACTTTAAACCCCTACTTAAGTTATACGTACGTATTAGGGGACGCATATTAGGGGTTTCTGCGTCCCGTGTCAAATTTCTTGCTCCTTTGACAGGTTCTTTTTTTCAATGCTCCCCAAAAACCTTGTTTTTTCCGACCAGTCGTCAAACGATCCTTTACAGGGTTGTCAACAAAACTAGTTGCCAAAAAACAGGGGCCCCTTATTGCCAAACCAAAAGCGCTTTGCTAACTCACTCAATTCGGCAAATTTAACTTTTTTTAAATATGAGCTCAAATTCTTGGTTGCGCATAAGAGAACGATTGAAAGGGTCCTTGCCCTCTCATGTTTTTTCTTCGCTCGTTGAATCTACATCTTGCTTTGAAAACGAGGAGTCCTTGGAACTGTCTTTTCCAGATCGTTTCGTTAAAGAAAGCTTCGAAGAGAAATGCCTAACTCCGATGAGATCTGCTCTTAAAGAATTGGCAATGGAGAGCAAAAAAGTATCTTTGTCGGTTTTAAAGCCAACAGTCATTCGACCTGAGCCAAATACCATTTCCAACTTAACTCTAAACCCATTTGATCCAAAATATACTTTCGAAACTTTTGTGATTGGCTCTTCTAATCAATTTGCTCATGCAGCTTGCCAGGCTGTCTCAAAACAACCGGGTCAGTGCTACAACCCATTGTTTATTTTCGGCGGCGCCGGATTGGGTAAAACTCACTTGCTTCGAGCTATTGGGTATGAACTTCACAAAAATCAAAGTAATTTGCGAATTCTTTTTCTAACCAGCGAAGCTTTCACCAATGAACTCATTCAAGCGATCCGAGTTGATAGAATGCGGGATTTTAGAGAAAAATATCGAACGGGCTGCGATGTTCTTTTGCTGGATGATATTCATTTCTTGGCTGGCAAAGAGAGAACCCAAGAAGAATTTTTCTACACTTTCAACTATCTTCATGAATCTAGAAAACAGATCGTAATCACTTCAGATAGATATCCAAAAGACATTCAAGGCTTAGAAAACAGATTACAAACCCGCTTTGAATGGGGCTTAGTTGCGGATGTTCAACCACCTGAAGTAGAGACTCGTGTTGCCATTTTAAAAAACAAGGCTGACGAACAAAATATCAATCTGCCTGATGACGTGGCCCACTATATTGCATCTCATGTAACTTCGAACATAAGAGAACTTGAGGGTTCGTTACACCGGCTGCAAATGCATGCCTCTCTTAACAACTCTGCAATTTCGGTTGAGTTGGCTCAAAACACGCTTCGGGATCTGGTTCCAAAAATTCGGCATGAATTAACTGCTGATGGAGTTTTAAAGCTTGTTGCCCTAACTTTTGGGTTAAAAATAACTGACCTAAAATCAGAGAAGAAAGCTAGAAACTTAAGCGAACCACGACAGATTTGTATGTACCTCTTACGGAAACATTTGATGATGTCATACCCAGATATTGGAACTTTCTTGGGCAATAGGCATCACACAACGGTTTTACACGGGGTTAATGAGATTGGCGCCCGATCTAAAATGGATCCCGAACTTGAAAATAACATCTCAAAAATAGAAGCTTTGTTTCGTTAGAAGTTTGATGGGGCGATTTTAATGGCCCGACGAGTCACTAAAAGGAGCAATTAATATACGTCAATGTTGCCATATGTGGATAAAAGGGTATTCTTTAATTTTGGGGTAATGTTAATAACTATGTTGAAAACATTGTTAATTAGTTGTTAATTGTTTGTTGAAAACTTGTTGATAACTTTTTATCCACAGTCTATCCACAGGCTCTAGAAAGTTATCCACAGCGTTTTCCACAGCAAGATCGTTTGTATTATTGATGACTTAACGTAGTTGTTAACATATTAACAATGCTAATTACTACTACTAAAGATCTATATATATATAGATAAAGAAAAGATAAGATATCGGGTGTTTCGGGGGATTCATGAAGTTGCAAATTTCAAAAAGCCAAATGTTGTTAGGGCTCCAGCGTGTACAAAACGTTGTTGAGCGAAGAACAACAATGCCAATTTTGTCTAATGCGCTTTTAAAAACAGAAAAAACAGGTCTTTCTTTGTCAGCAACAGACCTGGAAGTTGGAATTCAATCAGTTTTACCTGCTGAAGTGATGGAAAATGGGTCTATAACTGTGAAAGCTAGAAGTCTTTTGGACATTGTTCGAGAGCTTCCCGATACCGTCATCCAGTTCCAGACAAGAGAAAATAATCGGCTAGAGATTAAAGCAAACAAATCTGTTTTCAATATCGTTGGATTACCAGCCGAGGATTTTCCAGAAATTCCAAGTTTTTCTTCGGAAGAGCATCAGCAATTCGTAAGGATGAACGGCCAAGCTGTAATGTCGATGTTAGATAAAACTTTATATGCAGCTTCTACAGACGAGGCGCGTTACCATTTAAACGGTGTTTACTTTGAAACTTTAGAGAACACATCCTCAGAGGATTCAAAATCGAAGAAAGTATTTCGCATGGTGGCAACTGATGCACATCGATTATCTCTCGTCGATAATCCCGAAACATTATTTGATGAAAACGCGTGGAAGTTGTTCCAAGAAGGAATCATTGTTCCACGAAAGGGACTTAATGAGCTTAGAAGACTGCTCTCCGAAGGAAAAGAGGACTTTTTTGTAACTATTAGAGGAAAGATGTTGTTTGTGAAACGGGATAATATCTTTCTATCAATGAGGCTTATTGAAGGTAAATACGCTGATTATCGTCGTATTATTCCTGATCAATCGATTAATACTGTAATGGTTGACCGCGAAGCCTTTCTAGCATCGCTTAAACGAATTTCTTTGATGTCATCAGATAAATCTCGTAGTCTTACTTTTTGCTTAACCTCCGGTGTTCTGCAACTTTCAAGTCAAAGTCCGGAACTAGGAGATGCAAATGAAGAGATCAGCGTAGATTACGAAGGGGACGAATTGAAAATAGGGTTTAATTCGCGATATCTCATCGATGCTGTATCTACTATGGAAGGCAAAAAGATAATTTTAGAAATCCGCGGAAAGCAAAACCCGGGTGTCATTCGTTCCTCAGACGGACCTAATCACACCAGTGTTGTTATGCCGATGAGAATTTGATTTAGGAAACCAAAAACGTAGTTATTTTAGCAAAAGAAAATTTAAAACATCATGCCTGTTGATAACGAAACTACAGAAGTTAGAAAAGGTTATGGCGCAGACGCTATTCAGGTTCTAGAGGGTCTCGAAGCTGTTAGAAAAAGACCTGGAATGTACATTGGTGACACTGGTGTCCGAGGATTACATCACTTAATTTGGGAAGTAGTGGATAACTCCATCGATGAAGCGATGGCAGGGTATTGTAAAAATATTACGGTTTCCGTTCACGTTGATAATTCAATCACAGTAGAAGATGACGGTCGTGGAATTCCGGTCGATATTCATAAAACAGAAAAAGTATCGGCTCTGCAAGTAGTCATGACTGTACTTCATGCGGGCGGAAAATTTGATAATGATGCCTATAAAGTATCAGGTGGTTTGCATGGCGTGGGGGTTTCGGTAGTTAATGCTTTATCTGAGACATGCCAAGCAGAAGTAAAAAGAGACGGAAAAGTTTACGTACAAAAATACGAGCGTGGAGTTCCGCTTGGACCGGTTACAGAAATCGGAGTAAGTCAAAAATCTGGTACTAAAATTCTCTTTAAACCAGATAAAGAAATGTTCGAAGTTCATGAGTTTAGTTTTGATACTATTTCAAACAGACTTCGAGAACTTGCCTTCCTCAATAGAGGGATTCGGATTGTTTTAGTGGACGAGCGAACCGAGAAAACCCAAGAGTTTTTCTCGGATGGTGGAATTAAGTCGTTTGTTGATTATTTAAATCGTTCTAAGACAAAGCTTAATGACGAGCCTGTTTATTTTTATGCTGAAGCCAAAGGTATTTATCTTGAAGTGGCCATGCAATGGAACGATGGATACAAAGAAAATATTTTCACTTTTGCAAACAACATCAATACCATTGAGGGCGGTACTCACTTAGCTGGATTTAAAGCTGCCCTTACCAAATGTGTGAATAAATACATTGAAAACAGCCCCCTCAGCAAAGAGCTTGATGAGAGTTTAATCGGTGAAGACATCCGCGAAGGACTGACCTCTGTTATCAGTGTTAAAATTTCAAATCCACAATTTGAAGGCCAAACAAAAACAAAGTTAGGAAATTCCGAAGTTAAGGGTCTCGTAGAAAACCTCATGAACGAGAGATTTTCTATTTATTTGGATGAAAATCCTGGGACAGCCAAAAAAATAGCACTTAAGGCTATTGAAGGTGGGCGAGCGAGAATAGCAGCCCGAAAAGCAAGAGATCTGACACGAAGAAAGTCGGCTTTAGACCTTGGTGGTTTGCCAGGTAAAATGGCCGACTGCCAAGAAAAAGATCCTGCTCTTTGTGAATTGTATTTGGTTGAGGGAGATTCAGCGGGGGGATCTGCAAAACAAGCACGAGATAGAAAAAACCAAGCAATTCTCCCACTGAAAGGAAAGATCTTAAACGTCGAAAAAGCACGATTCGATAAAATGCTCGAATTTGCTGAGATTAGAACTCTGATTACAGCGCTCGGAACTGGAATCGGGCAAGGTGACTACGATATCAACAAGATCCGATACCATAAAATTATTATCATGACCGATGCGGACGTGGACGGAGCTCATATCCGTACGTTGTTACTTACGTTCTTTTATCGACAAATGCCTGAGATAGTCGAAAAAGGGTACCTCTACATAGCACAGCCGCCTTTGTACAAGGTTAAAAAAGGTAAAGTTGAAAGATATTTGAAAAACGACTCCTATCTTGAGGAATTTCTTCTCTCTCAAGCGTTGGAAGAAGTAAGTGTGCAATCAGGA
>DDPO01000010.1:5483-47121 GCA_002342225.1 Bdellovibrionaceae bacterium UBA2466
AACTCTTCATTTTCCTATCAAATTTTGAAAGATGAAGAACATGCTTGCCTTCAGGCCGAATGCGTTACAGTGAAGAACAATCTTAAAACGCCCACTAGAATTACTTGGGAATTTTTAAATTCGACTCAATTACAAGAAATGAGAAAAATAACCCAGTCCTATTCCAAACTGGGCAAAGCTCCTTATGAAATTTCAACGGAAAAGGGGACTCAGAAATTTTCCACAATAGAAGCTTTGAAGAAGTACGTGATCGAAGTTGGGCAAACAGGGCTAATGATTCAGAGATATAAAGGCTTGGGAGAAATGAATCCGGAGCAGCTATGGGAAACAACAATGGATCCTCAAGTAAGGTCTTTGCTTCAAGTGACAGTTGAAGATGCTGTCGAAGCCGACAATATTTTTACTGTTCTCATGGGAGATCAAGTTAAGCCGAGAAGAGATTTTATTGAAGCCAATGCTTTAAAAGTAAGAAGTTTGGACATCTAAATGGAAACACAAGATTTACAGCTAAGTCAGGTAAGCATCGAAGATCAAATGCGGGACGCATATTTAGAGTATGCGATGTCTGTGATCGTCGGAAGAGCTCTTCCCGACGTACGAGATGGAATGAAACCCGTTCACCGTAGAATTTTGTATGCCATGTATGACATGGGAAATACCTATGATAAAGCGTACAAGAAATCTGCCCGTATCGTAGGGGATGTTATTGGTAAATATCATCCACACGGTGATACTGCGGTTTATGAGACTATGGTTCGCATGGCCCAAGATTTCAGCATGCGATATACGTTGGTTGATGGTCAGGGAAATTTTGGTTCGGTGGATGGTGATGCTGCAGCAGCCATGCGATACACCGAAGTCCGCCTGGCAAAAATCACAAATGAAGTCTTGGCCGATCTTGAAAAAGAAACTGTAAACTTTAATCCAAACTACGACAATTCGCTGCAAGAGCCAGCTGTTTTACCAACAAAAATTCCGAACCTTCTAGTGAATGGCTCTTCAGGAATTGCAGTGGGAATGGCGACTAATATTCCACCTCATAATTTGGGTGAAATCGTGGATGGAATTAAAGCTGTTGTCGCAAATCCTGGAATAAGCATTTCCGAACTTATGCAAATAATTCCAGGTCCAGATTTTCCTACCGCAGGGTTTATCTACGGGAGAAATGGGCTTAAAGAGGCTTATCATACCGGTAAGGGAATTATTCACTTAAGAGCGAAAGCGGAAGTTGAAGACATCAAAAATGACAAACAGAGAATTGTTGTCACAGAGATTCCTTATCAAGTTAACAAAGCGAAGCTCATAGAAAATATAGCCGAACTTATTCGAGATAAAAAAGTTGAGGGTATATCTGATATTCGCGATGAATCGGATCGAACAGGAATGCGAATTGTTTTCGACTTAAAAAAAGGCGAAGACAGCAGAGTTATTCTCAATCAGCTCTATAAAAACACACAAATGCAAGTCTCTTTTGGGATAAGCATGCTGGCGCTAGACCATCAACAGCCTAAACTTCTAAACCTTAAAGAATGTTTAGTTGCTTTCTTACAGCATCGAAAAGAAGTCGTTACTAAACGAACAGTCTTTGATCTGAGAAAAGCAGAAGAGAAAGCCCACATATTAGAAGCGCTTAAAAAAGCGGTCGAAAATCTTGATGAAGTTGTATCGCTCATACGAAAAGCCAGCAACCCAGCGGATGCCCAAGAAAAACTGATTGCTAAGTTTAGCTTCACTGAAATTCAAGCGAAGGCCATCTTAGAGATGCGCTTACAACGATTGACCGGGCTTGAGCGAGAAAAGATTGTTGCTGATTACAATGAGACAATGGCTCTTATCGCGGATTTGAGGGCTATTTTGTCTGATGAAAAACGAGTTCTGGCGATTATCGAAAAAGAACTTGATGAAGTAAAAAAAGGATTTGGAGATCCTAGAAGAACAGAGTTCATTGAAGAACAAGAAGAGATGACCGACGAGGACTACATTGTCGAAGAGGAGATGGTAGTCACTGTTACTTATTCTGGATATATCAAGCGGCTTCCCGTTGATGCTTATCGTTCTCAACGCAGGGGTGGAAAGGGTGTTATTGGGGCCTCAACGAAATCCGAAGATTTCATTCAGGATATCTTTGTGGCTAGCACGCATGAGAACATTTTGTGTTTTACAGACCAAGGACGAGTTTATTGGTTGAAGGTCCACAAAATACCCGAGGCTGGCAGAGCAGCTAAGGGAAAACCCATAGTGAACCTGCTGAACTTAACTACAAACGAAAGAGTCCAGGCAGTTTTGCCTGTGAAAGAGTTTAAAGAGACCGAGTTTGTAACTATGGTTACCCGACAGGGCACTATTAAGAAAACAACCCTTGGTGCTTTTGCGAGACCGATGAAAAAAGGTATCATTGCCATCACTACCGATGATGGCGACAGTTTAGTAGATGCCAAAGTTACCAATGGGCAGAATCATATTATTTTAGTGAGCAAATTTGGACAGAGTATCCGTTTCGAGGAACAAGATGTAAGGCCAATGGGCCGAACAGCTCGAGGCGTATCCGGCATGCGGCTCGACGAAGGAGACATTGTGATTGGGATGGCTGTCGCAATGCCTGAGGATAAAACTTCACAAGTTTTGACAGTGACTCAAAAAGGCTACGGAAAACGAACATTGTTGGATGAATACAGAGTTCAAGGACGCGGAGGCTCTGGAATCATTACAATGAAAATCACAGATAAAAATGGTCCGGTCGTAGCAGTTCGACAGGTAAAAGATGAGGACGACCTCATTATTGCTTCCGATAGAGGAAAAGTAATCCGAACCAGAGTTTCTGAAATTTCTGAGGTTGGAAGGGTTGCTCAGGGTGTCCGCCTTATTTCGATGGATGATGGAGAGACTGTTGGCGCGGTTGCTAAAATTGTTGAAAAAGATGACGATCATGAGGTTAAACCCCCGGCAACTCAAGTTGTTCAGACGACGCAGACACCTGATGAAGGCAATAATGATTCGAACTAAGGTTTTTTTTTAACCTTACTGTTGTTCCTTTTCGGGTGTGCCGAGAAAAAACAATCTAAGCTATTAGAGGCAGCAGACGGTAAACTTTCTGAGTCAAAATATTCAGAAGCCACAGAACTCCTGCGCAAAGTAGTTTCTATAAACCCCGAAAACAAGTTAGCAATCAAAGCCATGTATAAGCTCGGGTTTATTCTTGAGGTTTATGCAAAGGATTTTACTGGCGCTGTTTTCAATTACCAAGAGGCCATACGCCTAAGCCATGACCCGGCATCTATTTATGAAATACAGAAGCGAGTTGCTAATATTTTTTATGAACAGGCGAAAGATTCAGATAAGGCAATCGAAGCGTACAGAAAATTAATGCTTTTTAATCCCAAGAGTCTTGAGTTAGATCTTTTTCAGTTTCGAATGGCGGAATCCTTTTTTCGGCAAAACAATTTTGATCAAGCGAGGACGGAATATCAACAACTGGTTGAGAAGTTTCCAAAAAGCCAATATGTGGAGAAGAGTCGATTCGAAATAGGTAACACCTATTATATGGAAGGAAAATACGACATAGCTCTAGATGCCTTTAAACAGGTAACTAGATATCATCCTCAAAGCGAATATGCGGTAGAAGCTGAATTTTTAATGGCCCAGTGTTTAGAACAAACTGACAAGCTAGATACTGCCCTGATGACCTATGACAACATACGTAATCGTTACGGAAATCCAAAAGTCTTGGAGTTCCGAATTTCAGAGCTCAAAAAGAGAATTAAAAAAGAGTCGAAACAATGAAAATTGACGGCAGAAAAATTCGGGTTGCTCTTTTGATGGGTAATGCAGTCATGACTAAAGCTCTTATGATCGCAGCTGCATGGTATGTTGGAAGCCAGCTCGATAAAAAATACAAAACTGAGCCTTACATCATGTTCGGAATGGTGGTTTTATCAATGATTTTAGGTGTTTGGTATATTTTAAGGGTGGCTAAAAAACTACATTTAACCGATTGATTTTAATTTGGATGAAATTAATAGTGGGTGATCAACCACAAAATTGGAGTTGATAGCAATCGATCAACTAGGCTGATTTAGTAATCATCAAAGAGATTGAATCTTTATTGAAAGATCAAAGCTTTAGGGGTATGACAAGCTGTTCAAAACTGGAGAAGAACAGTCATGCAAAGTCATGGTTCTGCACATCATGGGCCCCCCAGCTGGTTAACAAAGCTGCCGCTATTACCACAAAATAGAGTGTGGGAAAGTGTGAATGGCGCTATCTTAGTCTTTTTATTTATTTTAGTAGTATCTTTGCTTTTCAATCGGGCTATCAAAGGGAAAATCGAAGAAAATGTCATTCCCAAATCTAAGTTTGGTCTTTTATCATTTGTTGATCTCTTGGTTGAGGGGCTCTACAAGCTGATTGTTGGGATAGTTGGGCATCACCATGGTGCTGAAGTGTTTCCCTTTATCGCATCTATTTTTATTTATGTGCTTTTAAACAACCTGCTTGGGTTACTACCTTTATCAGCATCTCCCAGTTCTTCATTCCCGATCGCCTTTGCTTTGGGGCTTTCGAGTTTTATTTTTTACAACTGGATGGGAATTAAGGCCAATGGGGTTGCCGGCTATGTGAAACACTTTCTAATGGGTTTGGGGGTTTTCGGGGTCCCAATAGCTCTTTTTGAGTTGGTTTCCCACGTTATTAGGCCCTTTACTTTGGGACTACGTTTGAGAACGAACATGCACATCGATCACATGTTGGCTGGAGCCTTTGCTGATTTGTGCAAATGGATTGTTCCAGTTCCGTTGTTGCTTTTTGGCGTTGTGGTCTGTACGATACAGGCCTTTCTTTTTGCGGTTTTGACGGCTGTTTATGTACAAATGGCGACGGAACACGAAGAGTAATTTTTAGGAGGTAAGGAATGAAGTTAATTAATATGTCTAAGTTGGCGTTAATCGGAATGTTCATCTCCTCAGCAAGTGTATTTGCAGAAGAGGGTGCTCATCATGCTACCACAGGTGGCGCAGCTGGTCCTTTAGCAGTTGGTTTGGCAATGGCCTTGGCTGTTATCGCAGCTGCTACTGCTCAAGGTAAAATCGGGACAGCTTTCATGGATGGTGTTTCTAGAAATCCTGGAGCACAGAAGTCCATGTTCGTTCCTTTGATTCTTTCTTTAGTGTTCGTTGAAACACTAGTGTTGTTTACCTTCCTAGTTGCTCAGAGCTTGCTCGGAAAATTCTAAGCTCTTTTTAGGACGAAGAAGTTTTAAGCCATCCTCGCAGAGAAGCGAGGGTGGCTTTTTATTTTTTAGATTTAATTCTTTGAGCGTTCTAATAGAGCTTTTAGATAGTGACCAGTGTAGGAGGTTTTTAGTTTTATAAGACCCTCGGGCTTTCCTTGATACAGCAATTCTCCACCAGCTTTTCCACCCTCGGGACCCAATTCAATTAAATGGTCGGCCTGTTTAATAACATCTAGGTTATGTTCTATAACAACCACTGTATTTCCATGATCCACTAAGGTCTGAAGGATTTGAAGAAGCTTTCGTACATCCTCGAAGTGAAGCCCTGTGGTTGGTTCGTCGAGTATGTAAATTGTCCGGCCGGTAGCTCTGCGATTAAGCTCTTTTGCCAACTTAATTCTTTGGGCCTCTCCTCCGCTTAAAGTTACAGCATTCTGTCCTACTTGAAGGTAGCCAAGACCTACGTCGAGAAGGGTCGTGAGTTTAGTTTTAATCTGAGGAACTCGCTCGAAAAACACAGCCGCCTGTTCCACTGTCATGGCTAGAATGTCAGCAATACTTTTTCCTTTGTAGTGAACATCGAGAGTTTCTCGGTTGTAACGAGCACCACGGCAGACTTCGCATTGGACATAAACATCTGGTAGGAAGTTCATGGTGATCTTAAGAGTGCCATCGCCGGTACAGGACTGACATCTCCCCCCTTCAACATTAAATGAGAATCGACCAGCCGTGTAGCCTCGAACTTTGGCTTCAGGTAATCCGGCAAACAAAGCCCGTATATCAGTAAAGAGACCTGTATAGGTTGCGGGATTTGAGCGGGGGGTTCTTCCGATCGGGCTTTGATCCACGTAGATAACTTTGTCTAGAAAATCGACCCCTTCAATAGAGTCAATTGCAGTTAAAGCCTGAGTTCTGCCCGAGAGTTTGAGCTGTAAACTTGATAGAAGGGTGTCGATGATTAAACTGCTTTTGCCGGAACCAGAGACGCCTGTAACGCAGGTAAAAGTGCCAAGTGGAATATCTACGTTGATATTTTTTAAATTGTTCAGTCGTGCACCAAATATTTTGAGGTGTCTTCCGTCGTAAGCTTCTCGGCGAGTGTGAGGAACCTCTATTGTAAGTTTGCCAGAGAGATACTGTCCTGTTAGTCCCCGCTTTTCTTGTTTTAAAAACGCTGGCGGCCCACTGAACAGAATCTCCCCGCCATGTTCACCGGCCCCAGGCCCCATATCTACGACAAAATCTGCCCGATGTATTGTTTCCTCATCATGTTCGACGACCAGAACGGAATTGCCTTGGTCTCGAAGGTTTTCGAGAGTTTTAATAAGCTTGTCATTGTCTCGTTGGTGAAGGCCGATGCTAGGTTCATCTAGGACGTAGAGAACGCCAACTAAGTTGGAGCCGATTTGTGTTGCTAATCGGATTCGTTGAGATTCTCCGCCTGATAAAGTAGCTGCCGATCGGGATAAAGATAGGTAAGAGAGCCCCACGTTCACCAAAAAATTAAGACGCGATATAATTTCTTTCAAGATGGGCTCAGCAATGGCAGTTTGGTGCTTGTGAAATTTTAACTTTTCAACAAAGTTGAGGGCCTCTGATACAGGCATTTGGGACAGCTCGAAAATATTTTTGTGACCTATATAGATGGATAGGCTTTCTTTTTTTAATCGCGACCCTAAACAAGTCGAGCAATCTTTGTAAGTGATATACTGCCCTAACTCCGAGTCTTCAAACGACGACTCGCTTTCGTTGAGCCGCTTTTCTAGATTTGGAATAACCCCTTCGAAGGGTTGTTTGAAAGCATGAGTAGTGCCCCAGCCTTTTGCTTTGAACTCAATTTCATCTGTTCCAGTACCGTAGAAAATAATTTGCTGAGCATCAGCGGGTATTGTTTTAAATGGGTCCTTAAGGCTGAAGGAATATTTTTCCGACAGAGGCTGAAAGATTTTTTCTATCCAAGATCGATTTTTCTGAGCCCACGGCAAAATGGCCCCTTCCAAAATTGAAACATTTCCATTGGGAACTAATAAAACGGGATCAAACTTGGGAAGAGACCCCATTCCGTTGCAGTCTTGGCAAGCCCCATGAGGGCTATTGAAGGAGAAGCTTCTGGGCTCGACCTCAGTGACACTTGTTCCACAGTCGGCACAGCCATACTTGGTAGAAAAAAAACGGCTACTGTTTTCTTCGTCAAAGTATTTTACTTCAACCAAACCATCAGAGAGTTTGTTGGCAATTTCAAGCGCATCCATGAGGCGGCTCTCGATACCAGTTTTAAGAACTAATCTGTCGATGTAAATTGATATATCATGCTTAAACGTCTTTTTAAGTTTGATTGGGGCAGAAAGACTCACTTCCTCTCCATCGATGATAGCTCTAACAAATCCCTGGCTTCGACAGTCTGAAAGCTCTTTTTGGAATTCTCCCTTTTTACCTCTGGCAATGGGTGCCAAAATGGCAAACTTTGTTTCTGGGTGTCCGCTGGTGATTTGGTCTCTAATTTGATCCAGAGTTTGGTTTTGAATTGGCTTTTTACAAAGATAGCAAAAAGGCTCTCCCGCACGAGCGAATAGAAGCCTTAGAAAATCGTAAATCTCTGTAATTGTGCCAACCGTTGACCTTGGATTTCTTGAAATGTTTTTTTGTTCAATCGAGATTGAAGGAGAGAGCCCCTCTATGCTGTCAACCTCGGGCTTTTTCATTTGCTCAAGGAACTGTCGGGCATAAGCAGATAGAGATTCTAAGTATCGGCGCTGACCTTCAGCGTAAATAGTATCAAACGCGAGCGAAGATTTGCCCGAGCCGCTAAGCCCTGTTATGACGACAAGCTTATTTCTTGGGATGTTTAGCGAAACATTTTTTAAGTTGTGCTCGCGGGCCCCTTTGATGATGATTTCTTTACTCCCCATACAACCCTTAGGCGAGCTCCTTCAGTAAATCGGAAACAGTGTTTTCCATAAGCGTTTGAATTTCCTGTAAACGCTTCTCTGAAATAGCTTCAAACCTTAAAACAAGTACTGGCTGAGTGTTCGAGGCTCTTACTAAACCCCAACCATCTCCAAACTCCACTCGGGCACCATCTATTGAGTTAACTTTTAGTCCTTGATTTTGGAAGCTTTTAAGGGCTCTCCTTACCAGCTCAAACTTGATTTCGTCTGGGCAGTCTCTTCTGATTTCTGGGGTCGAAAAAGAGCTGGGCAGATCTGCTATGAGTTCTGCGGTCGTCTTTTTGGACTGAGATAAAATTTCTAGCAGCCTTGCTCCAGCGTATATCGCATCATCAAAGCCAAAGTACCGGTCGTTAAAAAATATATGCCCTGACATTTCCCCAGCAAGCAGGGCTTTCTCTTCTTTCATTTTAGCCTTGATTAAGCTGTGGCCTGTTTTCCATAAAATAGGTCGACCACCGTGCAAGGAGATGTCGTTAAAGAGCCTATGAGAGGCTTTTACTTCTGAGATAATAGTGGCGCCCTTGTTCTTTTTCAAAATGTCTCTTGAGTAAACTACTAGCAATTCGTCGCCGAAAATAGTTCGACCCGAGGGATCCACGACTCCTATTCTATCTGCATCGCCATCGAACCCGATTCCAACAACCCCTCTTTCTTCGCCGAGACGCTTGAATAGTGTTGCAAGATTCTCAGGCACAGTTGGATCTGGGTGGTGGTTGGGAAACCTGCCATCGAGTTCTGAAAACAACTCAATTACTTCACATCCGAGCTTTCTGTAGATCTCCGGAGCAATAACTCCACCCATTCCATTCCCGCTGTCGACGACGATTTTTAGGGGGATGGGATGTTGTATGTTCTTAAGAACCATTTCTGTGTAGGCAGGTTTGACGTCCTTCTCTGTTAGGTTTCCGGAACCAGATATAAAATTTCCAGCCGTCAGAATTTTCCTGATTTCTTGAATCTCATCGCCGTGGATTGTGCTTGGGCCTACGACAACCTTAAATCCATTGTGTTCTGGAGGGTTGTGACTACCTGTGATCATGACTCCACCATCCACTTTAAATTCGATCACGGAAAAGTAGAGTAAGGGCGTTGGAACCAAGCCAATGTCGATGATATTTAAACCAGTGCTCAGAAGCCCCTTAGATAACGCGTTTCGAATTCGGTCGGAGCTCACTCTGCAATCTCTACCAATGGTGATTTTTTGTCCACCTTTGCTTCGGATAAAAGAACCGAGGGCCTTCCCTAAGGTTTCTACCAAAGAGTCTGGGAGATCATGGTCAGCGACCCCTCGGATGTCGTACTCTCGAAAAATTTTCTCATTTAAAAACATTATTTCTCCTTGTGAATATCTTTCGAGACAGTGATGTTTGATTCCTTCTTCTTTTTTTCGATCCAAAGCGCCATTTTCTTCTCCATCTCAGAAGCGACCATTTGGTTTCTCACTTGCTCTTTCTTTTCTTTCGACAGAGTTGTGAAGTCGGGAGATCGGATTTCGATTAGTTTTAAAATATGAAATCCATCACTCATTTTGATGGGCTTTGTCACATCTCCTACAGCAGTTTTTGGAATGATATTTCGAAACTCCCTAGATAGTGAAGACGGGGAAAAGTATCCCAGAACCCCTTCCACCGACTCAGTGTCGTCAGAATATTCTTTAACGAGTTGCGAGAAATCAGCCTTTCGATTTGCAGCCTGCCGATAAATATTGGTCGCACGTTTTTGAGCTTCAGACTCAGCATTATCTATGCCTTTTTTGTAGGCTATCAAAATGTGTGCAAGTTTAAACTCTTGTTCACTTGCCTCTGGACTGCCGCTTCTTGAATAGAAATGTCTTAATTGCTCATCCGAGATTTCCATAGAAGGCCTAATTTCTCTATCTATAAGGTTTCTGCGCTCAATTTGTCTTTTAATACCATCCTTGTATTCACTGAGATTAGATCCCAGTTGCTTTAGTCGATCTGCGAGCTGCGATTGAGTAATATTATTTCTTTTTAAAATTGATTTAATCTGGGCTTCAACCTCTTGGTCAGATGCTGTCAACTCAAGTTTTTTGACTTGTTGATTTACTAGGCGCTCCTCTACCAGTAGCTGTAGAGCAGCTTCTCGATTGTCGATAACATTATTGGGTATTCCCCCGAACAACTCTTGAAAGCTTTTGGAGCGAATTTTTTTTTGAAATTCATCAATGTCAGACTCCAAAATGGGCTCGTCATTAATTGTGACTACCGTTTTGTCTAAAACCTGCGCTGCGCAGAATGCTTTAGTTGAAACCAACAAAATGAAACTGAGTTTATAAGATCGAATTAAAAAGGTTTTCATTTTTATAAATTTCTCCATCTTTCAAAAGCTTTCCTACCCACTCCTTGTATACTTTTGCCTCTTTTTCCTTTTTTAGAAACTTAACAATTTCGGATTTCGCTTCATTGAAGGAAAGACGTTTTGAGGGCTTTTTTTCAACGACTTTCAGAATATGAAATCCGTAACGGCTAGATATGGGCTTTGAGAGGGCATTAATTTTTAAATTAAAGGCTTCGTTGAAAGCATCTATCTTTTCGTTTTTTGCAAAAAAACCCAGGTCCCCCCCTTTTATGGAGTCGGGACTTAGGGATCTTGCCCTAGCAGCAGATTCGAAAGATATTTTACCCGTCATAATTTCTTGGCGAATCTTGTCGGCCTCCTCTTTCGTTGGAACAACAATTTGGAAGGCATGAACTCTCTCTGGCTCAACAAAATCCTTCTGATGGCTTTGAAAATAGGATTTAACCTCCTCATCTGGAACCAAGGTTTCCTCAGAAAAAAGAGAAGTAGTTATTTTTTCAACGAGGAGCTGGTCCTCGATCCGTTGTTTGAGTTGGGATTCGGTCGTGTTCTGTTTTTTTAACATCTCTTCGAACCCGCCAGGAGGGTAACCATCTTTCCAGTTACCCAGGCGGTTTTCTACTTGCTCTTTGCCTACGCGAAGCTGGTGCTTAGAGGCCTCTTGTCGAATGAGGTTCAAAATAATGGTTTCATTTAGGGCCCGAGTTTTTAATTGCTCGATTATCTTAGGATTTTTTTGAGAGATATCATCCTGTTCAGCTTTTAGTTGAAGGTAAACAGCCATAAAATCGCTGTAAAAAATTGGGTCTCCATTGGCCGTGGCCAACACCGCCTTGTTCTTTTCTTCAGGCTTACTTGAACAGCCGATAAGCACTATCAAAATGAGAAAGGGTAATGTCCAAAACTTCATCGGGACTTCACCGATAAGGATTTTGGCTCGATGATGGCTTTCAGCTCGAGGTCAGCTACAATCTCTTTTAAGAGCTGAGCTTCTCGCTCTTGCACCAGTTTTCCCTGCAGAAACTGCAGATAAGAAGCGGGTGCCGCTGTGAAAGGTTTTTTATCGAACCATTCAAATAGGTGAACCGTGTTACCGATTTCAATGGGTTCTGAGACGGAGTTTTTCGGAAGGGCTCTAATTTTTGAATATAGGCTTTCCGGAAAGTTGTGAATTCCCTTGAAGTCGGTGTCTCCTCCAAAGAAGCTTGAGGCATCTTGGGAATACTGTGAGCATAGTTGCTCAAAGGCAGTTCCCTTGGTGATCTCTTTCTTGATTTGTTCTAATGCGAGAGTTGTTACTTGTTTGTCAGTTTCAGTCTTTTTGTTTAAGACTAAATGGTGGAGACGAATAAGAGGAAACTTTCCGTAATAAGACAAAAGCTCGGATTCGGTTGGAGCAAAGGTTTTCTTTCGGATGATTTTTTCATCAGCGATAAATTTTTTAAAAAGAAGTTTGTTAAGTTCGCCCTGAATTTCGGGTGTTCTTTCTAGACCGCGTTTTTTTGCCTCTTGAACGATGAGCTTATATTGAATAGCCCGTTTAATTTTTTGATCGCGACTGTCGGCAGATTGGTCTGCGGTAATGTCAGATTCGTAGACGGGCTCACCGTTAACTGTAGATAAAACCAAAGAAGAAACTGTAGAAGAGAAACAAAAAGTTGAGCACGCTAATATAAGTAGCGACAAGTGTTTAATCATGGGGGTTATGCTAGCGGAATATAACTTCAGCTGCAATCCCTTGAGATTGAAAAATCACCCTCGAGAGCTAGGGGATTTTTTATCTCGATTATTGTATAACCTTTGAATATCACTCCAAACATCCTGGGGCTTCCACTCATTATCTTTATAATCTTTTAGTGCCGTCATATCCGGGCCGATTAATACAGTCTTTGAATTATGTGAGATCAAACCCCCCGACGGAAAACCGATGGCATTAAACTCAGATGAAAGATCATCAATCACTTTCTCTGTCCCGGTGGCGAGGATGAACGCTGAATTATCTACGCCATGGGATTTAGAATAATCTTTCAAGCGCTGTGGAGTGTCGTGCTCCGGGTCTAATGTGACAATGAGAAACTTAAGAGGGATTTGAGAGTTGTCTTTTTTCCACAACTCAAAGACCCTCTTATTAAGCGACATCGTCAGGGGGCACATTTTCGGCATCGGACAACGAGTATAAATAAACGAGGCAACAACATAATTGCCTTTAATATCATGTAGTTGAAACGACTTCCCGTCTTGGCTCTGTAGAGAGTAGTTGTTGATGGGATTGGCCGAAAGAGGTTGAGAGAAAAGGGTAAAAACACTAATTAAAACAAGTTTTAAAACCATATGTCCTCCAAAATTCAGGCCCTTAATACCCCGCACTATATTTAAGTTTTTTCAGACTCTCAACTTTATAAACACAAAAAACGATGTCATACTTAAAAATCTAATCCAATTAAAACGGTTTCCAACTTTTTGAATGGCTGGGTCCATGAAGATACTCTTATTGAATCAGACATTCTATCCCGATCGAGTAGCAACATCCCAACAACTCACCGATTTAGCAGATTTTTTGGTTTCTCAAGGAAATGAGGTGAGTGTATTAGCTGGCCGTAGAGGTTATGAGGATCGAGATAAAGTTTTTCCTCAATTTGAGACTTTTAAAGGCGTAAAAATTTTTCGTGTTCAATCAACTGGGTTTGGAAAACAGCGATTTATTTTGAGAGTTTTTGATGCTCTTACATTTAACTTAGCACTTGCATGGAAGCTCGTTTTTTTCCCAAGACAAGATGTTGTCGTGAGTTTTACATCTCCACCTTTAATAGGAATTTTAGGGTCCCTTTTCTGCTTTTTTAAGGGCGGAAAAGGGGTTCAATGGCTCATGGATATTAATCCTGAGGCTGCTTTTGCCGTCGGGTACATCAATCGAACCTCTTTGGTTGGTAGATTTTTAAATTGGGTTTTTGATCTGACTTTAAAGGCGAGTGAGCATATTGTGGTCCTAGACCGATGGATGAAAAAAGTGGTTGTTGAGCACGGTGCAGAGGAAGAGAGGGTCTCAATCATCCATCCATGGTCTTTATTTGATCCAACCACGGAATTAAAACAATCCCAAGACACTGTTTTTAGAGAGCAGAATAATCTTCGCAATAAAACAGTAATTATGTATTCGGGAAACCATAGCGTTGTTCACCCTCTCTATACGTTGATGGCAGCAGCAAAACAGCTGCGAGATGACCCTTCAATCGTGTTTGCTTTTGTTGGCGGAGGATTGCGGTCTTTAGAAGTCGCAGACTTCAAAGCGAAAGAGGGGCTTGATAATATTGTACAGATGCCGCTCATACCGAGAGAGCAACTCGCAGATGTGCTGTGTGGTATTGATGCCCACGTTGTAGTGATGGGAGAAGCAGTTAATGGATTGGTTCACACTTCCAAGGTCTACGGGGTTTTGGCTACGGGAAGGCCCATTATTTATATCAGTCCCAAACAGAGTCACTTAACTGATGTTTTACAAAAATGTCAGCACACGTATCACGCAGAGCACGGAGAAGTAGAAAAGGTTGTTGCTGCAATTAAAAAGATTCAAAAGCTATCGGTTTCAGAGAAAGAGGAAGCTGCTCGAGAAAATAAAACATTTTTCAGGAATCAATTTTCGAGAAATCGATGTTTTGCGATTTTTTCCGAAGAGGTTTTAAAAGTTCCGCAAACTAAGGGAGTGTTGGGTCATGAAGATATGGCTAGCTCCTATTCCCAATAGGCAGTGATTATTTTCCCTCTCGGGCTAAATTTCTATTCCACGATGGTATTTCAATTACCAAATCTTCTTCTCCATTTGGAACGCACTGACAAGCTAAGCGGGAGTTAGGTTTAACGTCAGGTGCAAGATCCAACATATCATTTTCGTTGTCTGTGGATTGAGAACAACTTTTTTGGCCCTGTTTGACATACACATGACAAGTGGAGCAGGCACAAACTCCACCGCAAGCGTGATCAATATCCACTCCAAATGAGAGGGCAATGTCTAACAGGCTGCCGGGAAGGCCGGTCCCAAAAATAGGATAATCAGGGGGTACAACGATCGTCTTGTTCATGTTTTCAAAACGAATTTGAAAGGGTTTTTGGGGTCGTTTCGTGACGGGTTTTTCAATGTAAGGGTTACTTCCACCCATAAAAAGCCTTTCTGTTTTTCACCTGTTCTTATCAAGTGAATTGAAGCAGCGCAACAGCCAAAAAATTCACGCTATCGACAATAGTTTGTTTCTATATTATCCTTAACTAATACTACTTCCTTTTTTACTACCTTAAAAAGATTCATCGGGGGAACAATGAAAAACCTTCTAATCTTTACCGTAACGTTTGGTCTATTATCATCTATTGCACAAGCCAAGGGCACATCTAGCTTGACTCGAGGGGGATATGGATTTCTTTTTCCCGATGCAAACTCTTTCATTAACGGTGGGCAAATGGCTAAAACCACCGGAACGGCTCTTGAGGCTTATTACACTCGGCACGACCACTTAAAAACCCAAGAAATGACCCCTTCAGTAGTTTGGGGTTCAGGACGGGTCGGTCTTGGAGCTTTTGTAAGTAGAACAGGGGAAACATTGACCGGTAGTGATTCGGCCCATAGCGATACATTAGGGGCGGGCTTGGGAGTTAGCCTAGCCCAGGGAAAAGTAACAGTGGGTGGAACTTTTGATAGAAGCATCGATACGGCACAAGCTAACGATGGAACTGTGAGTGCCGCGCTTAACTATAATGGTTCGAAAGGTCAGGGGCTTCACTTAGGAGCTGGGTTTAGTACGACCCTAAATAGCGCTTCAGGTACCGAGACAAAAACGGCAACGTTAGCAATGGGATGGGGTTTTTCAATGGCCTCTGTTGAAGCCAATTACAAGCTAAAAGATCTGGACCAAACGAGTAACAACTACCAAGCTTCGGGGTTTCTAAATTTTGGTGGAGCTAACTATTACGTTTCAACAGGGTTTACATACGATAAACCCAGTGAGCAAAGCGAAGTTTCAGGTCGTCTAGGGTATGTAATGGGATCGGTTGATTTCTCTGTCCATAGCGAGCACACAATGGAAGAAGGACAGAATCCTTATTATGGTGCAACCCTTCGAGCAAGCTTTTAAAAAGGCAGTCCCGAATCTTCTTTAGTTTAATTTAGGCTATTCTTCGCTTTGTTCGGGCGACTCCTGTTCCTCTGACTTCTATGAGCATTCGAACAAAAGTAATAGGGGCGTTTTGCGCCATTTTGGTGCTGTTCGGAGCAGTGTCTTCCTATACTTACCTTAAATCGAGCCGAGTTAATCAAAGACTGTCTCTTGTAAGTGACCTGTTTTTGCCCCTTTCTCGGCAAATGATGCAAATTCAAGTGGGAGCGCAAAACTTATCTGAGGAGATGGTTCGGTATTACTCCGGTGACGAGTCGACCTCTGATCGAAGCACATTCTCTCGAATGGCAAGAGACCTCTATCCGTATGCAATAAGAAAAAAATTTCTTCTCTCTGAACAGTTGCTCTTGAAGTTTTCTGAAACAAATCATGAGCCTATTGCTCAACTCCTTCAAATGTTGAATGATTTGAGAGGGCGCTTTGAGGCCCTTCCAGCAGCTCAGAACAAGCAACAATTCCAGGAACAGTTTGCGCTCTTTCGGTCGGCGCATCAGGTTTTGAGTAAAAAAATTGATGAAGAATGTGAAAAAGTAACTAACGAGGCTCAAGCGCGAGGCAAAGAAACCTTGATCACGAGCGTATCCCTTTCTCTATTTTTAACCCTTACTGGGTTTTTTTGCATGATTTTGGTTTATCGAGTTTTGAACCCGCTGCCCCAGCTGATTCAAAGTCTTAAGAGGTTGACGAGTGGGGATTTTGACCAAACCATCAAAGTAAAAAGCTCCGACAAAGACGAAATTGGGCAATTGGCGCGGGAATTTAATAGAATGTTGGGCGCGCTTAAGGAGAGGGATCAAAAAATAAAAACTCAGCAGAGTGAGCTTTTGCAATCGGAAAAGTTGGCAGCCATAGGTCAACTCTCAGCTGAGGTTGTGCACGAGATAAGAAACCCTCTAAACTCCATGAATTTGAACATTGATTGGTTAGAGTCAGAGCTTCAATCAAGCAATTTGGAAATCAAAAAAACCTTAAAAAGTATCTCGCGAGAAATCGCCCGACTAACACAGATCACGGAGAGTTATCTGGTTCGCGCTCGTGTGAAAACCCATGAAAACCTAACTACCGAAGTAAACAGCTTGCTTCGTGAAATTATCGATTTTGAGCGAGGTGACAAGTCGGGGGTAGAAATCGAGGCGGAGTTGAACAGCAACGAGATCTACATCCACAGTGACCGATCGAAAATTAAGCAGGCTTTTATCAACGTATTAAAAAACGCTAAAGAGGCTATGCCCAAAGGTGGAAAAATTCTGATAAAAACCTGCATCGCCGGGGATTCTACCCAAGTCATCTTTAAAGACTCAGGTCTCGGCATGACTGAAGAAACCAAATTGAAAAGTTTTCTACCGTTTTTTACAACAAAGCCCAATGGAACTGGACTTGGGCTAGCTTTAACCAAGGAAATCGTTGAAGCGGCTAAGGGACGAATTTTGGTGGCTAGTCAGATGGGCATGGGAACTACTTTTACTTTCCAGTTTCCGACATAAAGGGACCGATCAATGCAACCCAAATACCGAGCAGTGATAGTGGATGATGAAGCTGCCAACTTAGAATCAATCGAACGAATTTTAAAAGCTGATGGTGCAGAAGTTTCTACTTTCTTGGACCCACAGGATGCCATGGTGTTTTTGCGTAAGGGATTTGTGGATGTTCTTCTAACCGACCTTAGACTTCAGTCCTGGAGTGGAATGGATTTATTAGAAGCGGTTAAGCTTTTTGATCCCTCTATTGAAATAGTCATGATGACCGCTTTTGGCACTGTTGAAATAGCGGTCGAAGCCATGAAGAAGGGGGCTTATGATTTTATCACTAAGCCGCTTCAGCGAATTCAGGTCTTGAAAGCTGTACATAGAGCTTTGGACCGTAGAAAGCTAGTCCTTGAAAACAACAAGCTAAGAGACGTGGTGTTTGACGAACATCAAACACCTCAGCCGGATATTGTTTGGAAGTCAGAGTCCATCGGAAGAATGATGGAGATTGCCGTCCAAGCAGCACGAAGTCGGGCCAATGTTCTTATTGAGGGGGAGAGTGGTACTGGGAAAGGAGTGTTGGCGAAATATATTCATGATCACAGTGAATGCGCACAAAGAAAGAGCGGTGTATTAGTTAAAATAAATTGTACGGCCATTCCTGATAACCTGTTAGAGGCAGAACTGTTTGGATATGAACCCGGAGCTTTCACGGGGGCAACAAAAAGAAAACAAGGTAAAGTCGAACTGGCCAATGAGGGCTCGTTATTTCTTGATGAAATTGGAATTGCTCCCTCCACGCTACAAAGTAAACTCCTTCGATTTTTGCAGGAGGGTGAGTTTGAAAGATTGGGAAGCAATGAAACGTTAAAGATTAATACTAGGGTTATTAGTGCCACCAATGTTGATTTAAAGTCAGCTATTCGACAGGGACAGTTCCGCGAGGACTTGTATTACAGGCTTAATGTTTTGCATATTCGAGTCCCATCTCTGCGTGAGCGGCTCGAAGACATTCCAGTTTTGGCCGCAAAATTCATAGCCGAATCTGCGAAAAAGAATGGCCGGACAGTGCCATTGATTCATACGAAAACCCTATCTCTTTTAGAGCGATATTCTTGGCCCGGTAATATTCGGGAGCTACAGAACTTGATGGAGCGTTTAGTAGTTCTTAACACAACGGGTGAGATTCGACCCGAAGATCTTCCCCAAGAAATCGGTGGTTCGAAAAAAGATAACTTGATTAGAGTTCCGATTGGTCTGCCCTTGAAGAGGGTTGAAAGGTTGCTTTTCGAAGAGACCCTTCGCTCGACGAAAGGCGATAAAAAGCTGGCAGCAAAATTGTTAGGCGTACACCCTCGAACCATTTATCGTTTTCTGGAACAGTGTAGTTCCTCCTTGCCTGAAACTACCGCGAACCCTACCGAAGCAGAGATGATCGTTGGTGAAGTCCCAGAAATCACTAAAAACACTTTCTAATTTGCAAACGACTGAGGTAAAAGCGAAACCATGACTATTGCTTTAGTTTTGGGTTCTGTTGTTTTATTGGTCTCAGGCCTAGGTATTTTCTGGAAGCGGAAAAAAATCGATACGTCTCCCACTCTTGCGGATCCCTATAAAGCCGCCAAACCCGCAGAGCGCGGCAAGCTGAATGATAAGCTTGCCAAAACTCGAGGGGTCTTGGTCGAGAAACTGAAGCAGCTCCCATGGGTTGAAAAAAATGGAGCGGCTGAAGTTTGGGATGAGTTCGAAGAGATCTTATTAGGGGCAGATATTGGCTTCGGTACGACCCAGCTTTTATTGGAAAAAGCTCGCGAGCAAATCAAAAATAAAAAAGACAAGAACATTATCGATGTTTTAAGAGACGCTTGCCTCAGTCTCTTTGATTCCTGCGCAGTTTCAGAAAAGCCGATCTCTGTTCTTAAGCCTAAACCGTTGGTCATTAGCTTGGTTGGAATTAACGGAGCTGGAAAGACAACGACTGTTGGTAAGCTTGCTCAAAAATATCGGGACACCGGAAAAACCGTTCTTTTAGGTGCTATCGATACTTTTAGAGCCGGTGCAATTTCCCAACTCAAAGTTTGGGCAGATCGCACTGATTCTCAATTTGTAACTGGCCGAGAGGGTGCAGATCCTGGTGCTGTTGCCTTTGATTCCGTGACAGCGGCTAAATCGCGAGGCATCGACGTTGTTTTGCTCGATACAGCGGGGCGGTTACACACGAAAGCCAATCTAATGGAGGAGCTCAAAAAGATTTATCGAGTAGTCAAAAAGGTAATACCAGAGGCTCCTCATGAAACTTGGCTCGTTATTGATGGAACTCTCGGACAGAATTCTGTTGTACAGGCAAAGGAATTTCAGAAGGCTTTAGATTTGACGGGAGTAATAGTAACCAAGCTCGATGGGACTGCAAAGGGTGGTGCTATATTGGCTATTGCGGCAGAATTAAAGCTTCCGATCAAATTTATTGGAGTAGGTGAGACAGTCGAAGATCTTAACCCTTTTGACTCCAGAGCTTTCATTGAAGCGATTTTAGGGTAAAATTAAAAACTTAAACTTGGGGTAACTATTGAACTCGGCTTTCATAACATTGTTGGGCGGTACAGCCTTAATGATCTACTCCATTGAGGAGTTATCTAAAAGTGTTCAATATTTGGCAGGGTCAAAGTTTCGCACTTGGATCAATCTGTTTACAGCCAATCGTTTGAGTGCAATTCTTTTGGGTCTGGTACTCTCGATTTTATTAAGTAGCAGTGGTGCAGTAACGGTAATGCTCGTTGGGTTGGCTAATGCACGGCTTTTAACCCTTGAGCAGGTTTTTGCAGTTACTTTAGGCGCATCGATTGGAACAACTCTGATTGTTCATCTTTTTGCATTCAATGTATCCCAATATGGACTTGTTATCATGGCCCTTGGGGTTGGCATGGAGGCATTTGCGCGTTCAGATCGATTTATTCGAATTTCTCGAGGAATTCTCTTTTTCGGAATGATGTTTTATTCGATGTCGCTCATTGTAACTGCCGGAAAGCAGATGGAGAACAATGAGTTATTTAACTATATTATAGAATATTTTAGAAATCGGCCCGTTATTTCATTGATAATCTCGGCTGTTTTTACTGCGGCCGTGCATAGCAGTGCTGCAACAATTGCATTCATGATGTCTATCATGGTGGCGAGGCACTCGGATGTCTACGAGGCCATTCCTTGGGTGTTGGGTGCCAATCTAGGAACAACTACGACAGCTTTTTTTGCAAGTTTTAAGTCGGGGACACTCGGAAAACAAGCGGCTCTGGGGCATCTTTTTTGTAAAGTGCTGGGTGTCGTTGTTTGTTTTCCGCTGATGAATCATTTGGGAAAATTTGCCGAACAAATAGGTGGAGACGTTAGTCGACAGATTGCAACAACCCACACTTTGTTTAATGTTTTTTTGGCGATTTTATTTTTCCCATTTATTACGTTGGGGGTTTCTTTTGTAAGAAAGTTTGTGTCTGACAAGGATGAAAAAGGCGAATTTTCATTTCAGTATTTAGAGCCACGAACACTTGAAACTCCCGAATTGGCGCTAGCGCAAGCTCAACGAGAAATTCTAAGGCTTTCCGACATTGTGGAAAAAATGCTTACTCGAAGTATTACTTTGTTTGAACCAGGGAGACTAGGCGAAGTTGAGTCGATCAAATCAATGGATCAACTTGCTGACTTTCTTAACAAAGGCATAAAACTGTATCTCACTAAACTCTCCCAAAAAGAAATGACACCTGAACAAGTTCAAAAAGAATTTGAACTTTTGTTACGAACAAACGATCTCGAGAACATTGGAGATATTGTTGACAAAAACATTTTGGAATTAGTTAAAAAGAAGCACAAAAAAGGGTATGTCTTTTCAAAAGAGGGGTGGTCCGAAATTACGATCTTCCATGAAAAAGTCGTTGAGTGCTTACGTGTTTCAACTGCCTATTTTACCTCTCGAGACCCAGCATTAGCCGCGCGTTTAATTGTCTTGCGAGAGCAAATAGAGGATTTGCTTATCGATTTAAGTGAGCAACACGTTCAAAGGCTGCACCGAGGAGTCAAAGAAAGCCTAGATACCACTTCGGTGCATTTGGATTTGCTGGGCAATCTTGAACATATTGCAGTACTCTCAACGAATTTCATGCGGCTTACCGCAATCAAACAATCGCCATGATTTTGGCGCTGTGCTCCCAATCAAAAATAGACACAAGCAGTTGAACAACTGGGTGCAAACTCGGCTACTAACAAGTAAAATGCTATTGTGGGAAAATCATCAGATACTCTTTTTCGGCTTAGAAATCAGAGCCATTTCGTTTTGGGAACCTACACTGAATCAGAAATCATAAGCAGAATTGCGGCTGGTAAGTACCGCGGGGATGAAGAGGTTTCCTCGGCTCCATTTTTAACATGGCAAAAGCTATCGTCTCACCCAGTATTTTACGATGCTTTCCTCAAGCGACTATTTATTAATAATTATCAGGCTTCAGACAAAAGCTTTGGAAATATTGAAGCATTGCCACCTTCCGAGCAAAAATCTGAGGAACCGAACCAGGCGACTCAACAACTTCCGACCCAGCAAAATCAACCCCCGAATAAATTTGACGACGCGTTGGAGGTTGAAAAGCTTTTCAATGAAGTGACAAACCAAAGCGATCTGAACTCTCCTCCTAATGAGGAAATCGAAGAGATGTTTCTTCAGCAGGTCGAGAACCCCGAACATGGGAATCCCCTCTCAGAAGAATTACCTGTGGAACTAACTAAATCGGGCGAGAAGGATCTGTTTTTTGAAGAGTCTGCGACAAGCGGCGAGTTAGTCACTTCAAACCAAAGTGGTAGAAAAAGACTACTTGCAGTGATGGTTGGTTTGGGCTTAGTGATTTTGTATCAGATGGGGCAGTCTGGCCCAGAATCGAATGTTACCGGATTGGTTAACGCCCCTGTTGGAAAGCCAGAGTTTGTACCCATCGAAAAAACCATCACTCCGCTCAATCGAGAGCAACTAGTGGCCGCTGTTGTCGAGGAAGGAATTCATTTTTATGACTTGAACACGCCTCTCCACTATCAGGGAGCGCTTGAGCTTTTTAAAGAAGCTAGGCAACTTAATCCGGAAGATCCTCAGCTGCTAGGGTTACAGGCCCTTTCGCAAGCCCATTTATTTAGCCAAGATCCAAACAATAATAAAATCGAGGCCGAGATAAAGGAAGTCATCGGAAGAGGTCGAAAAAGCGAACCTCACCTCAATGCATTCTACCGGTCGGAAGCATTGATTGAGTTCTATAAAAAAAATAACGAAGCAGCCTTGGAAAAAATTCGATTTGCAATAGAAGCTGATCCATCAGATATCGAGTCCCAAATTATCGAAGCAGAATTTTTAAATACTTTAGGGGACAGAGTTCTTGCAAAAAGTCGAATTGAGGCTGTTTTGGCGCGAAATGACAAGTTAGTGAAAGCCCATTCTGTGGCTGCGCAAATATCGCTCGACATCGGAGATCTTGATAGCGCTGAAAAGCACTCAAAGTTAGCGCTGCAGTTGAATCAAGTCCATGCAGACACACATTTCATTTTAGCCGAAACATATCAGCGAAAAGGGTTGAGGGGCCCGGCAATTGCGCATCTGGATCTTGTCACAAAACTGGCGCCGCTAGCGACACGCCCAGTGTTGGCAGATGCACACTTTTCAATCGCTAAACTCCTAGAGGAACAGGGGAATGTTGAGGAGTCGGCAAAGCATAATCAACTAGCCTATTACTTTTCGGGAGGCTCGCTACCAGGTTTGAAACAGAAGTTAAATCAGCGTGTTGCCGGACAAGATAACCTAAGGCAGCTTGCAAAAGAGCAAGAATATGATTCTAACTTTTATAATCTTAGAGCCGATGAACTTATCAATGAAAACCAATTTATTCTTGGTCTAGAGTACTTGCAAATTGTTCGACTGCTAAATCCAGAAAAACCGGAGCCCTTAATCAGGGTCGCTGAGATTCTCGAGCGGCTAACAGTTTCTTATGAAAAACTGAAACGAGTCGAAATACTCTATGAACGGGCGATTCGGAAAGATCCTAATTACTTGGATGGTTATCTAAAATTAGGCATTATTGAGACCGAACAATATAACTTTGATAATGCCTATGGATTATTGTTGAAAGCTTCAAGTGTTATAGGGCTCGATGATTTAAATAATTTTGTTGCTAGGAATTGTCAGGATAAGGTCAGTTTTAGCTCCAAGGCCAAAGATGATTACAAAGTTTATTTAGCGTTGGGAAAACATTTTTTTAAGCGTGAAAACTACGATTGTGCAGCTACTTTTCTGCAACAGGCCCAAATATCAAGTCCAGTAAACTCAGAGGTTTTTTATTATTTTGGCAGGTTGTCCGAGCTTTATAAATCGGATGAGCCCCAAAGGGTTATCAATTACTATTATCAAGCCTTTACTATCGATTCATCAAATTACGATGCTATGGCAGGCTGGGCAAGAGCCAAGACGAAGATAGGGGACAAAAAATATGTTGTTAAATATCTTAGAGCATTGATTGAGGCGGATCCAAGAAACCACGCCTTATTCTGGGTGTTGGGTGAGACCTATGCAGAGAATCAGGAATATCAACGAGCAATTACGTTTTATAAAAAGGCGCTGGATTATAATCCGCGTTTCTCGAAGGGGCGAATTTCATTGGCTCGAGCAATGTCAGCAACTGGGCAGTTGTACCAAGCGATCAATGAATATTCCTATGCGGCTACTTCCGACCGAAGAAATGGAATTGGATTTTTCGAAGCGGCCCAACTTCAGACGTTCGATAAGAAATACGTTGAAGCTGAGACACTTATAAAATCTCTTATCGATTCGACGCCAAACTATCCGGGCAGTCACCGCCTATTGTCCCAAATTTATCAATTTATGAACCGTAAGGATGAGGCCATTAGGGAGATGGCCAAAGAAGTGGAAAACAACCCACAAAACACGAAATTCATCATTGATTTGGCTGAAGTTTATATACGTTACCAAAAATATCCGGAAGCGATTAAGCAGTTGAGTAAAGTCGTGAATCTGCCAGGCGAACAGAAGGCCCCGGCCTTTAGGGCAGACAGAACACAAGCGTTTCTATTGATGTCTAGGTGTTTGAGAGCTCTCAATCAACCTGAAAGCGCTGAGGGGTCCATCAAACTGGCACTTGAGATAGATCGTGAGGACCCAGAGCTTCATCGAGAGCTCGGATATGTGTACCGTGATTTACAGAGGTTTCGAGAAGGAGTTAAAGAGTTTGAATATTATTTGGAGCGAAAGCCTGCGGGGGTGGACGCTGAAAACCTTCGGGGACTAATCAAAAAAATGGTAATTGAGGAGTAAAGCGAGGAATTACATGATCGATTTAAAAACGTTAGTGAATGAAACAGAAAAAGTAAAAGCATCACTCGAGAAAAGAAATAAATCAGCCCTTGTCCAAGTTCTTGAGCAAGTCGTCGAGTTAGATAAAAAGAGACGTGCGGGATTGCAGGAAGTGGAGACTCTTAAGGCCAAGCGAAATGAAGCTTCAATGGAGATATCAAAGCTCAAAAAAAACAAACAAGATGACTCCGCAATCCTGGAAGAGATGAAACATGTTTCGAAAGCGATCAAGGAGCTCGATGAGTTTGTGGGGACGGTTCAAGAAAAACTAAATTCGTTTTTATATGAGTTTCCCAATTTGGTAGATGATTCTGTCCCTGGGGGCGCGGCAAGTGCAGACAATATTGAGGTGAAGAAGTGGGGCGAGCCAAGAAAATTCTCGTTTCCTGCGAAGTCTCATGACGAGATCGGAGAAAAATTAGGGCAACTAGACTTCAAAAAAGGGGGTGAAGTCACCGGAGCTAGGTTTGTATTTCTGAAGGGGATGGCGGCTCGTCTCGAGATGGCCCTTATTAACTTCATGTTTCAGACTCACATTAAGGCGGGATATGAGCCCATTATACCGCCGTTTATCGTCAACCGAAACAGCCTGACAGGAACCGGACAGCTACCCAAGTTTGAAGAAGATGTCTTTCGAATAGAAAAAGTAGATTATTTTCTAACTCCGACCGCTGAAGTGCCTGTTACAAACTATCACCGCGATGAGATTTTGGATGAAAAATCACTGCCCAAACACTATGTAGCTTATAGTCCTTGCTTTCGATCGGAAGCAGGTAGTTATGGCAAAGACACTAAGGGGCTTAAAAGGCAGCATCAATTTAACAAGGTTGAACTCGTTAAATTCTCAACCCCCGAAAATTCAATGGGCGAATTGGAGTCGATGTTACAAAGTGCCGAAACAATCTTGCAGTTGCTGAAACTTCCTTATCGAGTCATGTTGTTGTGTGGTGGAGACATGGGCTTTTCTGCTACAAAAACGTACGACATCGAAGTGTGGTCTCCTTTTATCAATGGCTTTATGGAGATATCTAGCTGTAGCAACTGCACAGATTTTCAATCTCGGCGGGCTAATATTCGTTATAGAGATGCAAAGACGGGGAAGGTTCAGTTCGTTCATACCCTCAATGGCTCTGGGTTGGCTGTAGGAAGAACGCTTTTGGCGATCATGGAGAATTACCAACGCGAGGATGGGACTTTCGAAATCCCCGAAGTGTTGCAACCCTTCTTCTAGGATTCTTTTTTCGATTCCTTGTTAGCGTCGCCCTTATTTTCGGGTGAAGTCATTTGTAATTTTTTTGTTCGATCTTGAAGCTCTTGAAATGCCAATTGGCAGGCTGTTTTGAGCGAGTCTGAATTCGCCGATGATTTACATTCTTTTAGGGCTGTTTTGGGACTTTCGGGAAATTTCCCAGCCTGTTTGCCAAGAGATAATGCCGCGCTAATTCGAATCCCTTCGTCGAGCTCTGATTTTTCCAATGATTTTTGAAGGGCTGCGACGATAGGCTCGCTAAAGTCGCCACACACACCAAGAGCTAAAATCGACTTTTCTAAAATCTCCGAATCTGTTCCGTCGTTTATTAATTCAACTAATCGCTCCGATATTTTTGTATTTGGAGCTTCTGGCAAAGATTGAATAACTTCTAAACTCGCTAGAATCACATCGGGATCTGTGCTTTCGATAGTTTTTTCAACGGCCACTAGTGTCTTGCTGTCTTTTTTTGCTTGAACTTGTAATCCGGACAAGCAGGTAAGAACCAAAGTAGTGTCCTTATTGTCGAGACATTGAGTGAGCAGCGTAACAATGGTGTCTTGGCCTTGGCCCCTCTCAGATAAGGCTTTTACCACTCCACGTTTTACTTTGATGTTTCCCGATTTGTTGTAAAGAGCTATGAGGGGTTCAATGCTTTGATTAGAACCGTATAATTCAAAATAATCCAGAATGGGCAGAACTTCGTCAGCTTCCGTGGATTCTTTTACAGTTTCCAAAAGAGTGCTTTGAACTTTGGGGTGATTGTCTTTTCTTGCGATAAAAGTCCGGACTAGAGTTCCTCTGAGCTGGGGATCCTGTTTGTATTGCTCGATTAGAACCGTACGGATTGAATCAGCTCTGCTTCTTGTTGAGGCTTTGCCCATAGCTTTGGCGCAAAAAACTTTGATGTGTTCATCGGGATCGCTCATGCACTTAATTAAAGTGTTTATGACCGATTCTTGGTAAATCGACTGGCTGTATTGACTTAATTTAAACGCCGCTATTTTTCTTTGCTCAACATCCTCGCTCTCGGCCAAAGTTCGAGACCAGAGAACTACGGGATGGGTCAGAGGCGGGTAATATTTTCGACTCCGTCCTTTGCGTTTACCCCAAGCGGTGATTGGTACAAAAATCAAACTGCAGGTTAAAACCAAGCAAAATACTTTGTTCATGAGCATCTTAATTTTAGTTCAAAGAATGTAGGTCGAGTCTGCCTTGGGTTTCGACTTTACTATTAAGAGCCTCAGTTGGGGCCGCCATATCCAATAGTTTTGATTTTACCGTTGAAGCAGACTGACTTGGATCTTGCGACCAAATGACAGCTAAAGCACCAGCTACAAATGGGGTGGCCATCGATGTTCCATCCCAAGTTGCTTTGATGGTGCCTAAATCGACTACAGTGTCTTGGTATCGATCGCCCGGAACGGTGGACATGATTTTAACTCCGGGGGCCCCAAGTTTAATAGATTCCTTACCCCAGTTGGAGAACTCGGCCAATTGATTGTTTGAATCGATTGCAGCTACCCCCACCATGTTTGAGAAATTGTAAACTGCAGGAACAACAGGTTTTGAATCATTGTTAATATCAAATCCGTGAGATTTTCCAGATGCCTGATCAAGGCGTCCATTGCCGGCCGCAACGACGAATATGACCCCTTTGGCTTCAGCTCGTTTAATAGCTTCTCTAAGAGGTTGATCGTCCTCTTCTCCAGCTTCTCCGCCCCAACTTGCATTAATAATCCGGGCGCCATTTGAAACGGCGTAATCAATCGCTTTAATTGCGCTGTCAGTGCTGCCCTCGCCTTTTTCGCCGATGAACCTCAAAGCCATGATCTGTGCCTTAGGTGCAACACCCGCAATCCCAGTGCCGTTATTTAATGAAGCTGCAATGACTCCAGAAACGTGGGTTCCGTGCCCTGGATTTCCACCGCTTAGCAATATGTCCATTAAGTCCATACTGAGATCGTATGGTTTGTTGTCGTTGGCATGAAAATCCCAACCGACAATATCGTCAACATAACCATTTTTGTCGTCATCGATTCCGTTGCCCGGAACCTCAGCTTTGTTTCTCCACATGTTATTAACAAGATCTACGTGGTTATAGTCCACACCGGTGTCCGTAACAGCAACTACAATGCCTTTTCCTTGAGCAGTTTTATTATGAGCGCTTACAGCATCTGTAGAAAACATTCCCCAAGCCGATTGTAAAAGAGGATCCGCTCCTGAGGCTTGAATGGTTGGAGCTTTGATTTCTGGATTATCCGGATAAGCAGGTCCTTTGGCCTTTGGGGTTTCATTTAATTTGCGAACCAGAGAAGCCCTATTTTTTTGCAATGAGGGATTTTGAAATAAATGAATTGTTTTGTTTTTGGCAATATAGGCAACGTTTGAATCCCAAGATTGCTCGGCTCGTGAGGACGTTGTCCACTTGTACAAATTTCCCTCACTGCTGACCAACTCGAATTTGCCACCATTTCTTCGAAAAAAATTCTGTCTCACTGCTTCGGAATCGCTGTTGAAGCGAACTAAATATTCTTGGGCCATGACGGCAGTCGATAAAGAGATGGCTAAGTGGCAAATCATCCAAAGTTTCATGAGTCCCCCAGTTTTTTGATTTTTTTGTTACCAAAAATGAGGCTAAACTAGCGTGTTGAAACGTCAAGGAGTATGATGATTTAAATGAAGCAAACTATTTTAATCTGCGTCAAACAACGAGACGAATCAGCAGAACTCGCCAAAAAAGAACTATCTCAATGGGCAGATTCCAAAAAGTTAAAAATACGGGACATTACGGCAACAAACCAATCTTTGACACAGTCAGAAACGAAGGACGTAGCTTTGGGCGTCGCCATTGGAGGCGACGGAACCTTTTTGACACTGGTGAGAAAACTATCAGACAAGGAGCTATTCCCACTTATTGGAGTTAATCTGGGTAGCTTGGGGTTTATTACCGAAGTGGGCAAAAATGAAATGCTCAAAATCATTGATCAGGCTTTACAAGGAAAATTAAAAGAGGAGAAAAGACCCATTTTAGATGTTGAGGTCTTTAGGAAAAATGAGCAGGTAGCCCACGGTTGTGTTTTTAATGATGCAGTTATTGCCAAGAGTATTGATACAACTATGTTGCGCTTTGATGTCACAGTTGGGGGAGATTTTTTAAATCATGTTCGAGCAGACGGGTATATCATTTCAACACCCACTGGCTCGACCGCTTATGCGCTTTCAGCGGGAGGCCCACTCATTCACCCAGGGATTTTAGCGACGGAATTGGTGCCCATTTGTTCCCATGCACTGTCCTCTCGTCCTATTCTGGTACCTCTATCGGATCCGATCGTAATCGAGATGAAAGAGCCAAGAGGAAAAGCCTCTCTCGTTTATGATGGGCAATTTAGCTTTGATCTAGAGCAGGGCGACATTTTAAAAATTTCTCATCGGAACAAATTTTTGAGGCTCTTACATCCTCCGCAACAAAAGTGGTCTGAAGCTTTACGAGAAAAATTGGGAATGTAAACTTTGAACACTAACTTTGAATCGGTTGTTGATGTTGTTAAGCAGAACCCAAAATTGGTGGCTGCAGATGATTATGAGTTAGTTTGTCAAAATCGGGAATCCTACTTCAAGCACTTTAAAAATGGAGAGCCTGTTGATGAGTCTAAAACCGCTCTGTGGTGGGTTCAAATTAGAGTGGTGCAAAGAAAGTCTTTGGGTGTTGCTTCAACCGTTTTGTGTGATCCTGGCGAGCTTTCCCTCTTGGTTGATAGGGCGTTGGATTTAGCAAGCAACACTGCCGTTGACCCATGGTTTCGTTTCCCTTTGTGGAAGGCCCAGCCGGATTTTTTGAATGGGGTTCAAAACGCAAGCGGATCTTCTTTCGTTTTCGATCAAGAGTTTCTAAAATCCCTGTATCCTCAATTAAACAAGGCACCAGTCGCGCTTGAGGAAAAGTACACGCATCAGTTGGATAATCGATTGATCATTAGAAAAAGTGAGAAAACATCTCGGCAGGGATCGTCGGAGGTAAAGAAGTTTCATTTTGGAATAGTGAACGAAAACCCATCAGGGTTTTTTCAGCTTGAAGAGACTCGAGCCCACTCGGCCCCATTTAAGGCCAAAGAGATCTTTTTCGATAAGTTAATGAACAAAGCCAACCGGTTAACCACAGGGAGTGCATCCAGCAATACTCCTAGGGGTAGATATATTTTAAGTGGGCAAGTGATGGCGAGCCTTTTGAAAACTTTAGCGAACGACTTGAGTGGAGCTTATGTTGTTCGAGGAAGATCCAAATTTTCCAACAATCTTTCAGAGCGTCTTTTTTCTGATCAGATCACAATCATTGACAGTGGTGTTCTTATGGGTGGAGAGGGTTCGCAAAGCTTCGATTTGGAGGGAACCGCATCCCAAGAAACAGTTCTTATGGAAAAAGGGATTCTCAAAACTTTTCTGCACGACGCTTCCACAGCAGCTAGGTACAATCGAGCAAGCACTGCAAATATGGTTTTTTCAGATTCTAAAATCCCTGTTATAGGCGTTACCAATCTTTACATTAAACCTTCCCAAACCAGTCTGTTTACCCTGTTTAAAACGATGGGTGACGGGTTTTATTTAGAGAGTATAGAGAAAGTGGCCAAAGACTTAACGCGAGATGGCAAGTTGGAGCTTGTTGGCCACGGTTGGAGAGTGAAAGATGGGGATCCTGTAGAACCTATTACTCAAGCTTTTTTTAAGTTTGATCCCATTGAAATCTTTAAAGAAATTAAGATGGTTTCCGAGGATTTAGATTTTTGGGGTCGGTTTGGTGCCCCCTCAGTATTACTCGAAGAAATGCCGTTAAGTGACGTATGAAAATTCAAGTTTTTGGAATGACCGATGTGGGTGCAAAGCGAAAAAACAATCAAGACACGTTCTTGATAGATGAGAGTCTGGGCCTGTATTTAGTCGCCGATGGAATGGGTGGGCATTTAGGTGGAGAGGTTGCCAGTAAGCTTGCTGCCGAAACTACACAGTCTTTTTGCAAAACAAACAAAGATCTACCTCCTCGAGAACGGCTTGAAAAAGCAGTCAATGCGGCTTCGGAAAAAATCTATCAAGAGGGGCAAGCGAACGAAAACTTAAAAGATATGGGGACTACCGTAGTTGCCCTGCTAGCCCATGAAAATCATGGGTATATTGCTCAGGTTGGGGATAGTCGAGTGTATTTGATGACCCAAGGGGCAGTCTGGCAAGTGACTGAAGACCATACTGTGGTTCAGGAAGAGGTCAGGGCGGGGATTATTTCCCCCGAAGATGTTGAGAATCACGAGTTTCAACATGTTATTACCCGGTCGGTAGGGTACCAAAAAGAAGTGGCCGTTGATGTTTATCGTCGAAAACTACAACCCAATGATACGTTTCTTCTCTGTTCTGACGGGCTTTCTGGGTTGGTAAAAGGCTCTGAGATGTTACAGCAATTAGAAGGCAATTCTATTGAAACCAGCGTGAAAAACCTCATTGCTTTGGCCAACTCGCGTGGGGGAACTGACAATATTACAGTGGTCGTTTGCCGGGTTCTGCCCTAGGGACGTGCTCTCATTTGACTAATGAGAGGGGCTGGTGCTTATATGTCGGACCTATTTGGATTTATGAGCTTTTACTGAGAGGTTTTTACGCCAAACATAAGCAAAAAAAGATGGTGGGATGAGCGATTCATTACTGTCATGGTTATTCCCGAGCGAACCAGAAGGGTTCATAAAGTGGTTGTACCCTTTTTGCTTGTTAAGCTGGGGGTTGTATTATTTTCTTTAATGAGTGTTGTTTTGGTAGTTATTGGAATTGATTACTTTAATGTCCTTGGTCGTTTGGGGGAAAACAAAGCTTTAAAGGGAGAAAATTTTAAACTTAGGCAAGAGATTCAGACTGTTAAAAATAAAGTTGATTCTTTGGAAGTGACCATTGAAAGAGTGCGAAATTATGCCAAGAAGCTTCAGCTTTTAACCGGTCAGGGAAATAGTAAGGGTCAAGCAGAGATGCCGGTGGGCCCTGTCGACATTGAGCCCGATCGTATTCCTGCTAACCGGTCGGAAAGAAGGTCCGAGAATATTTTCTCAAACCCTGACTTTTCTAATGTCTCTGTGAAAGTTTCTGGTCAAGATCTTGATGAAAAAATTAAAAAACTTAGAGTTGCTGGTGAAGATGCTGAGAACGAACTTTCAAAGCTGCATACTTATTTAATTGCCAAAAGCGCGGTTATTAATGCCACCCCCTCACTTTTACCTATTGCTGGCTGGATCTCCTCAAATTTTGGTTATAGGCGCAATCCTTACGATGGAAGTTACAGATTGCATTCAGGGGTTGATATTGCAGCTGAGCCAGGTACGCCTGTTCGCGCCCCTGCGGATGGTTCGGTAATTTTTTCAGGCTATCGTGAAGGTTATGGAAAAGTGATCGTGATAGATCATGGTTATGGTATTCGAACTCTCTTTGCCCACAATTCATCGGTGTTTGTTGGACAAGGGGCTAAAGTCGTTCGAGGGGAAACCATTTCGCAGGTGGGTAACACTGGGCGCTCAACTGGACCCCATCTCCACTATGAAATCAGAAAAAACGGAGTTCCTGTAAATCCGACCACATTCTTTTCTCGCGCCCGCTTTTAGTTTTTCACTTTTTTCCAGTCCTCTAAGAAAGTTTTTAGTCCGGAATCAGTAAGTGGGTGTTTCGTCAGTTGATGAACAACTTTGACAGGCAATGTAACGACGTCCACCCCCATTTTTGCACACTCGAGAACATGAATGGGGTGACGAACGCTCGCTGCTAAAACCTTTGTTTTGAAAGAGTACTGTCTATAGATTTGAATGATATCTCGAACTAAAAGTAGACCATCTTGTCCGATGTCATCTAATCGACCTATGAAGGGGCTTACATAGGTGGCTCCAGCTTTTGCGGCCAGCAAGGCTTGCACGGGTTGGAAAATCAAAGTGACATTCGTAGGAATTCCTTCTGCGCTTAGGGCTTTCACTGCTTTTAGTCCTTCGCTCAACATGGGTATTTTGACTACAACATTTGAGCCATAAGTTCGTAGCTGTTTGGCCTCACGAAGCATCTCTTCAGCTGTGGTGCCCACGACTTCTAAACTTACCGGTCCTTGCACCAAATGACAGATCTCTTTTGCAACTTCGTTGAAGGGACGACCCGTTTTTGAAACAAGAGATGGATTTGTTGTCACTCCATCTAATACTCCCAAAGAGATTGCTTCTTTGATTTCTTCTATAGACGCTGAGTCGATAAAATATTGCATTGCACCCTCATCTGATTTTTCAGTAAGAATTTCTAAGTTTCATTTTAGTTAGGCCCACTAATCTTGACAAAAGAAAAGCATGATTTCTACAATACATCACAATTTTGAATTTGAAGACGTCAAAAAGAAGACCGGAGCTTTCTACTTATGATCGAAGTTAAAGACCTCACTAAAAATTATGGCGATCGTTTAGCAGTGGATAATATTTCTTTCTGCGTAAAACGGGGAGAAATCTTGGGTTTTTTGGGCCAAAATGGCGCTGGTAAATCGACTACCATGAAAATATTAACCTGCTTCATGCCTGCGACATCAGGAACTGCGAGCGTCGCTGGATTCGATGTTTTTGAAAACCCCTACGAAGTAAAAAAGAGAATTGGTTATCTTCCTGAAAACCCCCCCATATATCTCGAGCTTTTGGTTTCTGAGTATCTTGATTTCGTAGCCAATCTACGAAAAATTCCGAGTTCCAATAAAAAGAAGAAAATAAACGCCGTAATTGAAAGGTGTCAGCTGGGAGATGTTAGGAATCGACTTATAGGCAACTTGTCGAAAGGTTATCGGCAAAGAGTGGGTTTGGCGCAAGCGCTCATTCACGACCCCGAGGTCCTAATTCTTGATGAGCCCACCGTCGGACTAGATCCAAAACAGGTGAGTGAAGCCAGAGGGCTGATTAAATCACTCCGATCTGAGCGAACAGTTATTTATAGCACTCATATTCTTTCAGAGGTCGCTGCCACTTGTGACCGAATTATTGTTATTGATCGAGGAAAGATAGTTGCTCAGGAGGCCATCAACTCATTGGGAGCTGCCGGGGCTACTACGAAAACAGAATTAATAGTACAACGTTCAGCAGAGTCAGTGGCTCAGTCCTTGAGATCGCTTCAGGGGGTGAAAAGTGTTCATTACCAAGCCAACGGAAAAGAGAGAATTGTTGTGGAAACTGAGCCCAGAGAAGAGATTATGGCCGAGATTGCAAAAGTAGTTGTTAACAATAATGCGGGGTTAATTCAAATGTCGCCAGTTCAATTGGCTCTAGAAGATTACTATTTGAATTTGATTAGTGGAAAAAGAGGGGTTTCCATATGAGGGGCTCGATAGCTATCGTTAAAAAAGAAGTACGAACTTACTTTGCGTCTCCTGTCGCATACGTTGTTTTGGGTGTGTTCCTGTTTTTGATGGGAGTTATTTTTGCTAAGTTTGTTGCGCTATATCAGCAGTACAACATGGCTCAACAATTTGGACAGGCGCAAGGCATTACTCTAGATAAGCTCGCAACTTATTTGTATCAAAACATGGCTTTCATCCTGTGTTTTGTGACCCCGTTTTTGACGATGCGACTTTTTTCTGAAGAAAAAAGACAAAACACTCTAGAGCTTCTTCTAACCGCACCTCTTCGAGAATCTGAGCTTGTCATAGGAAAGTTTCTTTCTGCTCTTACTTTGATGTTAATCATGTTGATTGTCTCATTTATTTATGTTCTGTTCATGGTGCTCTGGGGAAATCCAGAGTTGAAAATTATTGGGTCTACTTATCTAGGGCTCGCTCTAGCTTCAGCTTGTTATGTTTCGCTGGGGGCTTTGATTTCAGCGATGACTTCAAGTCAGGCGATTGCTGCTATTTGGACATTTATTGCCCTTTTATTCCTTTGGCTTTTACAAACTCTAGGCAATGGTATCAGCGCTTCACTAGGTCCCATTCAGTGGGGTCCAACATTGGTTTATATTTCCCCACTTGGCCACTTTAATTCGTTCACCGAGGGCTTGATTCATGTGAAGGACATTGTCTATTTCGTTTCATTTACCCTTTTCACTCTTTTTTTGACCCATCGAGTGGTCGAAAGTAATCGTTGGAGATAAAACCATGAGCAAAATCGCTATTATTTTGGCTCTAGCTGGCACAGTTGTAGCGGGTGTCACGGCCTACTTAGTTCCGCAGACACCGCTCGTCTGGCAGATCGCTCTAGGAGTAGCCCTGTTGGGTTATGGGAGCTATTTTTTTCAGGAGAGGCTTTTTTTTAAATCAGTATTCTCCAAAAAAACAGCGAAGTATGGGCTCAACGCTATTTTCACTTCAATCATCGCTTTTGGGATTTTAGTTTTTGTTAATCTGATTGCGACTAAGTATGACATCAAAAAAGATTTCACCAAGAATAAGCTACACACTTTGTCAGACGAGTCGATCAAAGTTCTAAAGGGATTAGCCGCTGAAACCAAGCTCCGAGCTTTCATTCATCCAAACCAGCGAGAAGAGTTTAACCGAATATTTGAAAAGTACACGTATTATACCCCCAAGTTAAAGAAAGAGTTTATTGACGTAGATAAAGATCCCCTCATAGTCCAAAAATACAACATCAAACAGGCCGGTACGGTTCTTATCGAAACCGAGGTTAGAACTGCACGAGTTGAAAATCTTTTAGGACCGGATGACCCAAAGCTCGAGGAGAAGATTACTAACGCGATCATACAGGTTGCAAAAGGGGACAAGAAAAAGATCTATTTCGTTTCAGGTCACGGTGAAAAATTAATTACTGATACCGGAAAGGAAGGTTACTCTGAGATTAAAGAGCAGCTGGAAGGCGGAAGGTATCAAGTCGAGGAGTTAGTTCTCGTTGAAAGAGGTTCTGTACCTGAAGATGCAAATATCGTTGTAATCGCAGGACCTAAGTCCGATTTTCTCGAACCCGAAACAAGAGCTATAGAAGGTTATCTAAGAAAAGGCGGTAAAGTCCTCTTAATGTTAGAACCAATCTCGTCGCCAGCTCTTAAGACGTTGCTTTCAAAATATGGTGTTGAATTTAATCCAAAGAAGACGGTAGTTGAGCTGAACCCTTTGCAACAATTGGCCGGAGGCAATCCACTGACACCAATTGTAACAAACTATAGCAAGGAGAGTGAGATCACTCGAGATGCTAAGCAAATAAGTTTATATCCGGTGGCTACTCCAGTTGAGAAAAGTGAGAAAGCTCCCGAGGGTATTCAAGTGACCAGCCTTTTATCAACGAGTTCAAAAAGCTTTGAATCATTGTTGAAGGATAATCAAGTTACACCAAATCCCAAAACAGATCGTAAAGGGCCCTTATCAATCGCTGTCTCTGTTTTGGGTAAGATACCGACAAAAAAAGATTCTACTAACGCCGATCCGAATAAAAAACTTGAAGATGTAAAAGACATCGAGTTTAGAATGATCGTTGTCGGAGATTCTGATTTTGCTTCCAATAGCGGCCGACGGTTTGGCATAAACTCGGATCTGTTTCAAAATATGTTAAGTTGGCTTGCCCACGAGGAGGATTTGATCTCTATTCGGCCACGCCCAGCAGATAATAGTCAATTTGAAATTACCGAAACAAGAATGAGAGTTATCAATCTTGCTTCCGTTGTTTTTATTCCGCTGGCTATGTTCGGCACTGGAATTGCTGTGTGGCTCAGTAGACGTCGGAAGTAGAGCTAGTAACGAGTGCTTCCAAAGTAGTTGGGGGACAATTCGATCCAATCTTGAATTGTTGTGTAAGTTTTGCGAGTCTGAGCAATTAGAAGCGCATCGCCTAATAGGTCAGCTCTGAGATCGATACTAAAAACTGAGTTCTGCTTGAGTTGGGGTGCGTGAATTGGATGCGCTCTGGAATCAAAAAGGACGGCGATATTGGGCTTGGGTTCTAAAAAAGACCAATCAGTGAAAGTTGATTCGCTCATTAGGGTTAGTTTTCCATCGGAGTCGATCTCAAATTCCGCAGATACAAAACGTTCCCTAGTTATATAAGTTACAACATGAATTTTTTTGTAACTATTATAATTCTGGGATTTTGCCCAATGAAGGGCACGAGCTTCTGACCCGCTCAAAATTTCGATAGGTATCTCAGAGTCATAGGCTAAAGCTTTTACAGAAGCGAAGGCTATACGAAGGCCAGTGAAAGAGCCCGGACCTGATGAAGTCACTAACTTTGAAAAAGATTTTGGCGAAATTCCAGTTTCGATAAGGCTCTCTTGTAGAACGGGTACGAAACGCTCGGAGTGGTCTCCATTTGTAGTGATGGTTTTCGAATTCAAAATACGAGGATTTCCCTGTTTGGGTTTTTCGTGAATGGCGAGCGATCCAACGGGTGATGAAAGGTCTACGCTAAGCCAAATTTCGTGAAAGTTTTGCATTGGTAAGGGGTTTAACGTTTTTGTGGGGTTGGTTCAATAAAAGTTTTGGGAGCAGCAGAAAAACCAAAATAAACGGCTAAGCGAGGGGTTGCTTAGCGAGAGGATTCCGGTTTCGGGGGTTTGTCATTTCGGGTAGTTTCTGCTGCCCCCAAATTTTTAAGGCTCGATTCCGATTTCTGGGGACAACCTACTTAATTTCAATTATCCCCACAATAGAAGTGTAACCCGACGCGTTATGAGATTTCAATATACAATAAGTATACAGGCGGAGGTGAAAATCGAAAAAAAACAATAAAAGCAGTGCTTTATGTTGTTTTTTGGTTGGCCAATATGGCCTTAATTTGAGCTTAATTTCTTAGTTCTGGTTGGATAAGCTTTCAGCTGGTAAAAACGGGGCTGTGAGCGATCAGAATTTTGAAAAAGTAAAATTAAAAGTAACTGACCGAGCGGGCGTTAAACACGAAATCACTGTTGAATCCGGGACCCAGCTTCGAGATGCCCTGATAAGACATCAATTATCTCCTTATCCAGCACCCCGAATAAATTTGAACTGCAAGGGGTTAGGTATTTGTGGAACCTGTAAAGTGATTATTAGGGAGAACGCGGAAGATTGGGAAAAACGTTCATGTCAAATTCAGTGCTTTCAGGATTTAGAATTAAGATTAAAATAGGGAACTACTCAATGAAGGAGTCAAAGTGAAGATAAAAGGTTTTGCACATTCCGTTGTGGGTGGGCGGGAGCAAAATGAAGATTCGTTTTTAATTGATGATTCGCAATATCTTTATGCTGTTGCTGATGGCATTGGTGGAGGACTTAAAGGTGAAGTCGCTTCTAAGATGGCTGTAGACGGATTGAGAGAAAGATGTGCTGGTTTTGATTCTCTCAAAGAGGTTTTTTTTTCCTTGCAGGCCGATATTCTTCAAGAGTCTTTGGATACATTAGGTGGTGCTCTGATGGGAACAACCCTTAGCTGTGTTCAAATTTCGAATGATAAAGCCACAATCTGTCATGTTGGGGATTCAAGGGTTTACTTTTTTGATGGTCATGTTTTGAGGCAGATGACTGAGGACCAAGAGATCTATGACGAACAGCTCAAAGGTACGGTTCTAAATTCTTACCTTGGAATTGAATCGGATATTCATCCTCTGAGAGTTGTTCAAGAAACGATCTCCATTAACCCAGGGCAGAGTTTACTTTTAGCTAGTGACGGGCTGTTCAAACAGATGAGTGACATGAGAATCGTTAATCTTATTAGGGAACATGCCGAGAATCCCGAAAAATTAGTTCTTCAGCTATGTGAGGAAGCTTCTCATACTGAATATTCAGATAATGTCACAGTCGTTTTTGTTCGGTTGTTGGAATAGGTTTTGATCATGTTGGTTAAAGTTTCAAAAAAAAAATTTGAAGATCTTTCAGCCAAACCGTTCTCGGTAAAAATAAAAGGAAAAGTAGTTAAAGGGTTTGTTACAAAAAAAAATGGGCAATTCTATGCTTATTTGAATTTGTGTAAGCACCTTCCAGTAACTCTCGACTTGAACGATGGAAATTTTTTCACTTTTGATAAATCGCATCTGCAGTGTCATATGCATGGAGCTATGTATGAAGTTGAAACGGGCTTTTGTACGGCAGGCCCCTGTCAGGGTGCGAGGCTTGATAGTTTAACTTTTCAGGAAGATGAGAACAACTTGATCATCACGGTTCCGGAATCAGCGGCTGAGATCAAGTAAAAGTGGGGAAGTAATGGATACAAAAAAAATGAAATTCGGAACCCAACTTATTCATGGCGGAGAGCCTCATCCACTGATTGAAAGGGCAGTTACAATGCCCATTTTTCAGAGCAGCACTTACGAAATTGCAAACAACGGCTCTGGAGAAATAAATTATAATGACATTAAGTATGTACGTCTCAACAATACCCCTAATCATATAGCGCTCCATGAAAAAATTGCCCAAATTGAGCAAGGAGAATCGGCTCTTGTCAGTAGCTCGGGCATGGCTTCGATCACGTCAGCGTTGCTTGGGTTTGTAGGACCTGGGGAACACTTGATAGCTCAAGATAATCTTTATGGGGGAACGCTCCATTTTTTAAAGGAGTTTTTTCCAAAGCTCGGACGAGAGGTCACTTTTTTTCCGGCTGAGGAGATGCAAAATTTAAAACATGCACTGAAGAAAAACACTCGGGCCGTTTATGTAGAGTCGGTTTCAAATCCGTTACTTAAAGTTCCTGATCTTCAAGAAGTGGTTAAGTTTGCAAAAGAGCATAGTCTGCTTTCCATGATTGATAATACTTTTCCTTCCCCTTTTAATTTTAATCCCATTCCTTTCGGATTTGATGTTGTTTTGCATAGTGCGACTAAGTATTTAAATGGTCACTCTGATGTCGTTGCGGGAGCCATGGTTTCTACCAAAGAGAATGTCAGAAAAATCATGCCGCTATTTAACCATTTGGGTGGATGCCTTGATCCCCACGCCTGTTTCCTTCTCCATCGTGGTTTAAAAACTTTAGGTGTGAGAGTGCGTTCGCAAAATGAGAGCGCTTTGAAAGTTGCAACGGCACTCAAAAATTGCAAAAAAGTGGCAAGGGCTATTTATCCGGGATTGCCAAATCATCCGGACCACGCAAGGGCTAAAGAGTGGTTTAAGGGTTTTGGAGGAATGGTTTCTTTTGAGTTCGATGGTACGGTCGAGCAGGCAGAGGCGGCACTTAAAAAACTTAGGATTCCCAGATTGGCTCCGAGTTTAGGTGGTATTGAAAGTCTTTATGTAAGACCAGCAACTGCCTCGCATTCAGGTCTTTCAAGTGCCGAGCGGGAGAAACTCGGTATAAAAGATACTTTAGTCAGAGTTTCGATTGGACTTGAAGACTCGGATGATTTGGTAGAGGATTTCGTACAGGCATTAAATTAGAATTTGCCTTATTCAAACTAACTCTCTAGCTTGGAGAATAAACTATGATGAAAAAAAGTTTAGTCATTGCTGTGATGGCATTGATCTTTGGAGCAATCTCGATCGAGGCCGCTCCTGTTAAAACCGACAAGAAAAAAGAAACTAAAGGAGCTGGTATGCTAATTATTGAAACTTCTCATGGAACTATCGAAGCAGAATTGTTTCCCGATGTCGCACCCAAGACCGTTGCTCGAATTAAGGAATTGGCAGACAAAGGGTTTTACAATGGACTTACTTTTCACCGAGTTGTTCCAGGGTTTGTAGTTCAAGGTGGTGACCCCGTAGGAAATGGAACAGGTGGTTCTGGTAAAAATCTTCCCGCAGAGTTTAACGCTAAAAAACACGTTGAAGGAACTTTAGCGATGGCAAGAGCAATGGATCCCAATTCCGCTGACAGCCAATTTTACATTTCTCTTGGAACGCATCCGCACTTAGACAACAACTACACTGTTTTTGGACATGTCACCAAAGGAATGGATGCTGTTAAGAAAATACAGGTCGGCGATAAAATGACCAAGGTCTACACGAAGTAGAAGACAGTAAATAAAAAATTAATCTAAAAGATGTGATGGCTTCTCCAAGTTGAACTTCTCAAGCAACTTGAAGAGGCCTTCCTCGTTTTCGGCGACAAGTTCGATGCACGGACAAATCCAAGTCCAATTGGTACCCTCTTTTTTAGCTGAAAATTGATAAATAGCTGCTCGAACTGGGCTAAAGTTAATTTCGACTGTGCGTTTTAAACCGTCCCCAGCTTTGGAGAGTCGGCTATCGAGATCAGACACTTCACGACGGATCTCACTAAGGTCACTGGAGTTCTTTCTTCTTATAATATAACGCATCGCCATAGGTAACTGATATCCTTCTTACTTTCAAAAGACAACGTACTTTAGGACCCCATTTATACCCACGAAGTGACAAATTGACAAAGAAAGAATTTAGTTTGGGCCTCGCCCTGTCTTGATTGGATAAGGGTCCCATGGGATACTATAAAGATAGACTAGTTGTATAGCTTCCAACCGTGAAAAGGCGAACCCACAGCTTCGAGGAATTATCAGTTTCCTTCCTTAGAAACTCCGTATGCTTGCCCTAAATTTAATTCAAAGCAGGCTTCAATTCCGCTTTTTCCCAATTTCTAATAAGAGGGGGTAAACCCATGCCAAAAAAACTCTATGTCGGTAACTTAAGCTATGAAGTTACCGAAGAAGAACTTTCTCAACTATTTAGCCAATGTGGACAGGTTTCAGGAGCTCGTATCATTAAGGATAAATTTTCGGGTCGCTCAAAGGGGTTTGGCTTTGTTGAAATGCCCAACGATGACGAGGCGACTCACGCTATCGATCGCATGAAGGGCTATGACCTCAAAGGGCGGCCCATCACTGTGGACGAGGCCAAAGAACGGCCTGAAGGAGTTGGCGGCGGTGGTGGTCGAAGGTTTGGTGGCGGAGGCGGCGGTGGTGGTGGTGGTCGAAGGTTTGGAAGCGGCGGTGGTGGTCGAAGATTTGGTGGCGGTGGTGGTGG
>DDPO01000101.1 GCA_002342225.1 Bdellovibrionaceae bacterium UBA2466
GCCAACCCTGGCCAAGACAGTTTCATTCTTGCGATAGATTCAGACAAAAATAGTGGTACTTTCCGTTTGGTTGAAAATCCCAACGCTTATTACAAACCCAATTGTCAAATCAACTACACGCTTGATTCTTGGCAAATGAATGCTGAATTTAAATGTTATTCGATGACCAATCGCTCGGGTCAAACTCAAGAAGCTTCAGGAAGCTGGTCCTGCAGGCTCCAATCGGAGGTTCAGTGGCAATGGTAAATAAAATCTTAAACTACCTTTCTCTGTCTCTTATTTTGTCAGGCCTAGGACTTTCCACGTTTTCGTTGAAAGCCCGTGCTGCAACTGAGCTCGAACAAATTCAAGAAATCAGAAAGTTTTTTGGCTTAGACCAGTACTCTTACCAACCTAATCTTAGCCAAATCAAAATTGCTGTTATTGATAATGGTTTCGAAGGCTATGACGCTGCTAAAAAACAGCTTCCAGATTCTACTGAGGTTGTAAGCGCTTATCCTAAAGAGATGATCTCTAAGTATAATCTTGGCGACCCAGACTACGTTCAAGCACCCATTGCAACTGAACACGGTAAAACCATGGCTCAGATCATTTGGGGAATTACTGGCGCTAACCCCCAAGGACCTAAATTTTATCTTCTTAATGCCAACGGTATAACCAACTTCAGACGGGCTGTAAGGTATACCATTGAGCAAAAAGTTGATCTTATCCTTTATAGCCAAAACCGAGAGTGCTGCGGAAACTTTGATGGTGGTGGATTTTTAAATGAAATTGTAAACCAAGCTACTAGGGCCGGAATTATCTGGATCAATGCAGCTGGTAACTATGGTGGACATGTTTTTAATGGCACTGTTCAATCGATTGGTGGAGACCAATGGGTTCACTTCCAAAATGCCAAAGAGCTAAGACTCAAAAGCAGACTCGACGAAAATAAAGCCCAAGTGATTCTAACTTGGTCAGCTAATGCTGCAGAAGAGGACTCAGGCACAAGTGAAGATCTTGATCTTTTCATTTACGATGAAAACAACAATCAAGTAGCCAAAAGCGAGTTAAAGCAGGTTCTTAAAAAAGATTCTCTAGCTGAAGGGGAAACCTTTCTAGCGAGGGAAAGAATCAGTTTTGAGTTTTCTAAAAATAAAAACGGCTATTACAGAATCTTTGTAAGAGCCAAAAATAGAAACTTTAACAGCAGAAACAACGTAAGAGTTGTTGTGATTCCGGAAAGACCGCCCGTTCAAGACAACGAAACTCAAAAAATGGTGGATGCTATTGAGTTTTTAGATGCGGTTAAAGGCAGAGAAATCATGGTCCCTGCCGACAATCCCAATGTCATCACAGTTGGGGATGTCAGTGGCTTTTCAGCGATAGGGCCCACTCTGGATGGTCGAATCAAACCGGAAGTTATCCTTGAAAATTCGGTTGCAAGCTTCTCAAACGGACAATCCTCTTCAGGAACATCCAATGCAGCAGCTTACTTCACGGGAATTGTTGCAGTATTAAAATCTTATGCTCCTCATCTAACTCGAGAGCAGATTATTAACTTCCCTAAGAAACGCCCATCTTCACTCGGAGCTAGAATTCGAAGAACCCAATTCTCTGAAGTGGTCTCTCAACATGGGATGATTTTTAATTCTGTCGAGGAAATGCTCGATGAAAGCCCCATTCTTGCTGGGCAGTATGCGGATGGCCGCTATGTCATTGGAGTCAGAAAAGATCCTAGACAATTTCTACAGGGCTTGTGTCAAATGAACTACAATCGAGAGCAACAACTTGAGTTTTATCTCACTTGGACTAGCGGAACAGACCGTTATGGAAGACCCACAGGAACTACGTTGCAGTGCTACACACGTCGAGTTCCAACTCAAGAGAACGATCAATCTCCCTACCCTTGGGAGCAGTACGGTGGACAGAGACCTGCTTTTGTTGAAATAAGGCAAGTATTTCTCTCAAGTGGAAACTTTCCAAGCCAAGGGGTATGGCAGACTCCATCGCCTGAGAACTTAAGAAGATACTAATTTCGAAATTCTACGCAGCATCAGGACTATTTCTGAAAAGAGTGTTAAAATTTTAACTCTCTTTTTATAAAAATCATGATGCCTTTTCATTCAAAATTTCTGATTCCGTTTTTGTTTGCGCTGAACCTGTCTGGTTGGGGTATCGACCAAGCAGATCCAGATGTTTTTACATTCTCAAACCGAACTTACAAATTAAGAAGAGATCTTAAAAATCTCAAAGCTCAAAATGTTCAAAATCGCCTTCTGGGATCAATAACTGGCACACTCGTGGTTACTTTAAAAAGCGCTGAAGACTTTCAGTCATTTTTAAAAACATCGGGTTTTCGAATTACTAGTTCAGCTCCACAGATCAACACTCTCTTTATCCAAGTAAAAAATAGACGTGAGCCTCTTTCCGAATTGCGAGAAATTCAAAATGACTCGAGAGTTAAATCGGCAGAGCTTGAAGTGATTGAACAGCGACTAAAAATTAAATGAAATTTATAATTAATAAAGCTCAAAGCTATGTTTTTGTCATTTTTTTCATCTCTATTCTTTCTGCATGTGCCAAGAACAATGGCAATTCATCATCTTCCGATTTAGATGACCCCTTGTTTTCAGAAGCTTGGCATTTAGTTAACACCGGCCAAACTGCTTTCTCAAGTGGCGGCGGCACTGCTGGCTATGATTTGAACTTAAGCACAACCATCGCCGAGGGCTATAAAGGCTCTGGAATTAAAATTGTGGTTTCAGACAACGGAACTCAAATAGCCCATGAAGATTTAGAGGCGCAAATCATTGCAGGTGCTTCAAAAAACTATATTTCAGAAAGTTCACCTTGGATTGGAGATCCTACACCCAGCGCTGCAGCTGTGTCGGCCACGCCTAGTTTAGCTCACGGTACAGCAGTTGCGGGTATCATTGGAGCCACAGGTTGGAATGGAAAAGGAAGTCGAGGAGTTGCTCCTGAAGCTTCTTTGGCAGGATTTAGGTTTGTAGGAGTCGATGAAAGCTCTGACTCGTTTACTACTATACTGGTCGACCAAGCGAATGGAGACTTTGATATTTTTAACTACAGCTACGGATATCCTAGCTGCGCATTTCAGCCCATTAATACTTCACTGCGCACTCAGCTCCAGTGGGGAACTAGTAACTTAAGGGGTGGAAAAGGGGCTATTTATGTGAAAGCTGCCGGAAATGAATACGTAAGTTCTGTGCAAGATTGCACAGGAGACGCTGCCGATTCAAGTACGCCCTATGCGGGTAACTCAGCACTAGATGACATCAATTCCCAATATCAAGTTATTGTAGCCGCAGCTCTTACGGCCACAGGGGTTTCAGCTAACTACTCCTCGGCAGGAGCCAACATTTGGGTGAGTGCTCCAGGAGGAGAATTTGGCACCGACTCTCCTGCCATTGTTTCAACCGACTACACGAGCTGCTCTCATGGTTTTTCTAGAAGCAGTAATGGTTCGAATTCCTTCGAGTCAGGTAGCAACTCTCTTAACTCGAATTGTAACTACACAAGTACAATGAACGGTACATCTTCAGCGGCTCCTAATGTTTCCGGTGCTGTGGCTTTATTGCTTTCAGCTCAACCCGAACTCACTTGGCGAGATATCAAATATATTCTCGCTAAAACCGCTAATCGAGTTTATCCCGCCTCAGGAAATACGATTCACCCGATATCGGGTGAGAACTTACCAGGTCATGTCTACCAACAAGGCTGGGTCAAAAATGCCGCCGATATCTACTTTCATAATTGGTATGGCTTTGGAGCTGTTGATGTCGATGCAGCAGTCACTATGGCAAAAACCTATACTTCAGCTTTAGGAACTTTGGAAAGCCCTGAAGTGGATAGCGGTACTATTTCTGTTGCGATTCCCGACCACAGCAAAAATGGCGTGACATCAACATTAAATGCCACTGACTCTCTAAAAATAGAATCTGTCGAAATCTATTTCTCAGTCACCCATCCGAAAGTGAGTGACCTCGGCGTAGAACTAACCTCTCCCTCCGGAACTAAAAGCATTCTTATGAACATCAATAGTCAAATCATTGATGTGAATCTCACAAATGCACATTTGATTACGAATGCTTTTTTAGATGAAGTTTCTAATGGCACTTGGACTCTAAAAATAATTGATGGCAAAGCTTCAAACAGTGGCACCCTCACTCACTGGAAAATGATTATCAACGGGCATGCCGTTCGTTTCACCCAAAAAAAAGGCACCCCCTTTGAGAAGGCGCCTCTTTTCACTTTGTTTGATGCTTTAAAGTTTTACTTTACCGCTTCGTAAACTCCAGTTCCTGGAATTCGAACCGATTTTGGCTTAGAAACTGATCGACTTAACGTTTCTCTCCCCCACTGAGCTTTAGAAAGATCTGACAACTCACGATCGAGCCCCATGAAGTCTTGATTTTCAAGAACAGTCGACTGCCAAGCCCCTTTTAAAAGAGCGGTCACTCTGACTTTCCCTTTTTGCATGATCTCTCTATCTTTACGGTTTACGCCGTAAATAGAATTATCATGGCTTAGCTGTTCATCACTTTGAAAATCCCAAAACCCCATACCCTCCGGCATTGACCAATCACCAAGGCCAAAATTTAAAGACGATATCAACCGAACATCACCGCTATCCGTTAATAAAGCTCCTAGGCTACTCATGAACTTATCTCCGACAGGACCCAGTCCAACAACGCAGGAGAGAAGATTTAATTTTAGGTCTTTAGCAAAAGCAGCTTTGGCTTGTGTGACTGTTCCTAAAATAAGTTTCCATTGATTTAGCCCTGTAGTGCAGGGAACAACTCCCCCACTTTCAGAAAAATCCCGAATGCTCATCACATCTTTTTTAGAAATTGGAGTGTAATACTGGTCATAGTTGGCTTTATCAGAACCAGTCGCTGCTGCAGTCCACTGCCAACATTCAAAACTATTTTTGAAGTTTTCATTCATGGGAAACCACATAGCACCAGGAAGTCCATGAGCATTGAAATTAAGAACGCTGATCTTCTCTCCACGCTGTTGACTAATTTTTGCAACTTCTGTCAGAAGCTCCTCGAGTGTTGAAAAAAATACGGTGATAGAACGGTCAGCATTTTCGACGACGAGTGGGGTTTTGCTGTCGGCATCTTGTGGTAAAATGTAAGGTGTCCAAGCATTGTTACTCGCGTAAGCATGAACGCTGTTATCGTATCGGTGAAATTTTCCGATACCAATTTCCGCAGCATGAATCGTAAGCCCCGCTTGTGCCTGACTGACAGCGCCAAATAAGATAACTAGACTCATCAAGAAGTAACGCATGGTGTTCCTTTGGTTAACGTTATTAATTTAAATAATTAACTTAATTTGAAGCGTTCAGTTTATTCAGTGAAAGTTATGAAGACAAGGTATAATAGAAGAACAAGATGCTGCATGAAGCCACATATATTCAAATTGTTTGAATTCACTATTCTCGCGACCCTTTGTGTCAACTCTTTTGGAGCTGGAAAGACAGTTCTCACTTGGGAAAATTGCCTAACTGAAATTAAGAGCAACAACCCAGAACTTTCCTCAACAGATGAGGTCGTCTACTCTGCGGAGGCCAGAAAACGGGCCAGTTTTAGTGGCTTTTTTCCGCAAGTCACTGCGAATGCCGGGCTGACACACAACAATTTTGGTGTTACATCGACCGGTCTTTCCTCAAGCCGTGATCAATACTCTTTAGGAGTTCAAGCCACGGAGAATCTATTTGCAGGTTTTAAAGATTACTATCGAGTCGCAAAAGCCGATAGAAATATCGGTCTTGCGAAAGCAAACCAAGATTTGATTCGAGCTAAATTAAGTAGCGATCTCAAAAGCACATTTACTATTCTGCTTTATAACCAAGAGCAATCTATCCTTGCAGCTTCAATCATGAAGAGGCGTCAAGAAAACATGAGAATGGTCAAACTTCGCTATGAAGGGGGAAGAGAAAATAAGGGCTCATTCCTATTTAGCAAAGCCTCTCTTGAACAAGCTGTGTTCGAAAATCAACAAGTGGAAAGAGCCATTCAAGTAGCGAGACTTAATTTAGCTCGAGTTCTTGGCCGAACTTCAGACCTCGATTTTGAAGTGAAAGGCAATCTCTCATGGACTGAGCCCACTGCTCAAAATTCACTTAAAGAACTTGTTCTAAGAACACCCGAACATCGCCAAGCAGAAGCCCAGTGGCAAGTTGCAGAAGCTGACTCTCTCATTGCTCGAGGCGACTTCTTCCCCGACATTTCTGTCTCAGGGTCTTATTCCAAAATTGGTTCCGATTTTCCCCCTAAAGAAGCGAGGTGGTCGGTCGGGGTTTCTCTAACATTCCCGTTTTTTCCAGGTGGGCAGAATATCTTCAACTATCAAAGCGCTTCTGCAGAGGCTCAACGAGCTGACTTCTTAAAAACCAATACGGATAATATGATTTTAGCAAAGCTCCAACAAGCCGAAGCCAATCTCATTGATGCGATTGGTTTACATAAAGTAACCAAAGATTTCTTAGAGGCCAGCGAGGCTCGAGCCATCATCTCAAGAGGGAAATACCAAACGGGACTCATGAGCTTTGAGGATTGGGATCTTATAGAATCAGACTTAATTAATCGCCAAAAAGCGGAACTCCAAGCTAGGAGAGATGTGATTTTGGCAGAAGCATCGTTTGAACAAGCGCAAGGAAAGAGTGTGTTCCCATGAAATCTCCAAAGAAAAAGCTCCTTATTAGTCTCTCGGTCGTCAGTGCCACTCTCATTGGATTGGGACTTTACTATTCAAATCGCACTAAAAGAGAAGTCGTTTATCAGGAAGTACAAGTCACTAAAGGACCGATTAAAAATACAATCTTAAGTACGGGTATTGTCCAACCCGAGAACAGACTCGAAGTCAAAGCACCTATTGCAGGTAGGATTGAAAAGATACTCGTCAACGAAGGGCAAAGTGTGAAACGAGGACACATCCTTGCTTGGATGAGCTCCACAGAAAGAGCGGCACTCCTTGACACTGCAAAATCAAAAGGGAAAGAGGAGGCAGCCTACTGGGAAGAGGCCTACAAACCTACTCCGCTTATCGCCCCCATCACAGGGCAAATTATTTTGAGAAACGTAGAGCCCGGGCAAACCATTACAACTCAAGATGCTCTTTTGGTGATGTCAGATCGTCTTTGTGTTAAAGCCCAAGTCGATGAAACCGATATTTCTCAAGTGAAACTCAATCAAAAAGTGGAAATTACCCTTGATGCTTATTCTGAAATGCCTATGGAAGGCCAAGTAGTGCACATTGCTTTCGAATCTAAAACAGTGAATAACGTGACTACCTATTTAGTAGATATTATTCCGTCCCAAATCCCTGAATTTATGAAAAGTGGAATGACGGCTAATGTGACTTTCACTACCAGTGAAAAAGAGGAGACTCTTCTGCTTCCAGCATCCGCAGTTCAAAAAGAGAATGGGAAGTTTAAAGTTCTTCTGGCAAGCGCCAATAAACAACAAGAACCTCAGTCTCTTCCAATCGAAGTGGGCGTGAATGACGGCAAAAAAATTGAAATCCTAAGTGGCCTGAAAGAAGGGGACACTGTTCTCATGCCGAAACTCTCCTCGATTTCAAAGAAATTGGATTCTGGCCCCTCCAGCCCCTTGTCTCCGTTCGGCGGGGCTCGTAAAGGGTCTCGAGGCCATTAAAAAATCAACATGATAAAAATCGCCAATCTTACAAAGACCTACCAAATGGGAGACCTCTCCCTTCAAGCCTTGGCTGGAGTTTCGCTTGAAATCGAACCTGGAAGTTTCATTGCCATTATGGGCCCTAGTGGATCCGGTAAATCGACTCTCATGAATCTTTTAGGGTTATTAGATTCTCCCACCTCAGGTCACTATACTTTGGATGGACAGGAAATATCTCAATTATCTGAAGATGACTTAGCTCGACTTCGAAGAAAAACTATCGGATTCGTCTTTCAACAGTTTCATCTGCTCCCTCGAACTTCAGCTCAAGAAAATGTGTCTCTGCCCCAGATCTACTTCTCAAAGAGAGTCGACAATGAAAAATCGAGCCGTCTTCTTGAAATGGTGGGTCTTGGAAATAGAAAAGACCACAAACCGAATGAGCTTTCGGGAGGACAACAACAGCGAGTTGCTATCGCAAGAGCTTTGGTGAATAGTCCCAAAATTGTGCTTGCGGATGAGCCCACGGGTAATCTCGATTCAAAATCCGAAAAAGAGATCATGAGCCTTTTATGCCAACTTAATGAAAAAGGCATGACTGTTATCCTGGTGACCCACGAAGAAGAGATTGCTAAGTACGCTAAAAGAATCATCAGAATGAGAGATGGAAAAATCTTATCGGACGACGCGGTTCAAGATAGGATTCGACCAGAGCATTCTCAATCCCTCTCTTTCCCAGAAGAGGACTCAACGAAAACTTTGAAGCCATCCCTGCAGATTTTAGATTTTGTTGTGCACCTGAAGGAGGGGATCAAAGCTCTTGTTGCTAACAAGATCCGTACTTTCTTATCGATGCTGGGAATCCTCATTGGAGTAGCTGCAGTCATTGCGATGCTTGCATTAGGACGGGGGGCCCAAAAATCCATCGAGACTCAACTGGCCTCGTTAGGGTCTAACCTACTTACTCTGCGCACAGGGTCTTATCGCTCGGGTGGGGTCTTTTTGGGAACTGGAGCGGTGGCCAAACTCACTCCAGAGGATTCAGAAGTTATCAAAAAAAGCATCCCCTCGGTGAAAGCTACTGCACCTGAAATCACCGGAAAGGGGCAAGTTGTATACCGCGACAAAAATTGGAGCACCCAAGTCTTAGGAACCACAGAAAACTATGCCACCATGCGGGCCTCAGTTCCTGTCATCGGCCGATTTTTCGATGATGCAGAAAACCGCAAACGAGTCCGGGTAGCTATTATTGGCATGACTGTCGCCACCGAACTTTTCGGCGACTCAGACCCCATCGGAGAGTACATCAAAATCAATAAAGTACCTTTTCAAGTCATAGGTATACTACCCGAAAAGGGAAACAATGGTTGGAGGGATCAAGATGATATCATCATGATTCCCCTATTTACTGCGATGTATCGTCTCCTTGGGAAAAGTTATGTGGATCAAATTAATATCGAAATCAACCAACTCTCGGAGATGGCAGCAGCTGAGGAGATGATCAAATCTCTTATCGAAAAGAGGCACAGAATTCCGCCAACTCAGACAGATGCTTTTCAAATACGAAACATGCAAGACATCCAGTCGGCCTTAAGTGAAAGTAGTCGAACGATGGGATGGCTTTTAGCTTCCATCGCAGCCATTTCATTGCTGGTAGGTGGAATTGGAATTATGAATATTATGTTAGTGTCCGTAACAGAGCGAACGAAAGAGATCGGTCTTAGAAAAGCTCTTGGCGCAAAACGAACAGACATTCTCATCCAGTTCCTAGTCGAGGCCATGGTCGTAAGTCTCCTCGGAGGAGGCATCGGAATACTTTTAGGTTGTGGAATCACTTTGACACTATCGTTGCTCGCAAATTGGACAACCTCTATTTCAGTCTTTTCTATTTTACTTGCAACTGTCTTCTCTGCTCTCACAGGAATATTTTTCGGTTTGTGGCCTGCCAGAAAAGCAGCCTCACTTGACCCCATCGTGGCCCTCAGGTACGAATAGGTCTTAAATCGAAAATCAGCTTTTTCTTTATTTCAATTCGTAAACAATAAAAGTATTTCTCAAACTAACCCAACCCCTTTTATGAAAAGGGTAAAGCCAGTCAGGATAAGTCGAAAATATTTTGGAAAGAGGTCGACTAAAATGAGGTAGCTCATCTGTTAACCTCTTTGCTACCAAAACCACTTTATCCTCACGAAGATCTGTTTCAGAAAAAGCACTTAGAGGCTTCGTAGTTAAACTAAGTGGAGAAAAGAAATGAAAACGCCAGACTTCAAAGTAGGGATCATCGTTCACGAAAAAGAGAACTACGGGCTTTGAGTATTTGGAGTAAATTGTCTTATATAGAGAAATATTTCCCTTGGCAGGCTGAGTGATCACAAAAGCCAACAAGACTAAATTTAACAACCAATAAAATTTCAAAATATACGATTTCGCAATTAATTTTTTACAAAACTGTTTTTGGTCTAAAAAAGATAAGAATTTGATAAAAATGAGGGGCAAAAAACCAACGATTGGATAAAGAAATCTCGTCTCTTTATGAGTGATCAAAAAGTGCACCAAAAGAAAAGGAATGAGAGACCAGGTCAAAGCGTCCTTAGGATTAAAGAAAAAATAGAGAAGAGTTCCCAAAATAAATATTAAACTAAAAGGCGGAACTAATTGTTCGAAACTTTTTTTTATGTAAAACCACCATGGCTCATGTCCAAAAGTAGAAATTCTGTCATTAATTATGTTCGACTTAAAATAGTTCAATGGTGTAAGAGTCCAGCCATCATAAAATTTATAGTCGAGTAGAACTCCTAAACAGACTGCTAAACATAGGCCCACACAAATTACTGAGATAGCTCTAAATCCTGGTTTTCGAACAAATACGAGCCAACTCATAAGCCCCAAAATCAAAAATGCTGTTTGAAACCGGCAAATAAAAGCTAGCCCCATCAACAAACCAGATAGAAACCAAGGGGTTTCAGAGTTTTTATTGGACAAAAATAGTATCGAAAATCCAATCACAAAAAAATTTCCAGCCCAATTTTCTGATGAGAAACGAACGTGGTTGTAAAAAAGAAACCAGCTCAGAAAAGAAAACAGTAAAAACCAAATCACTAAATTCTTGGTTAATAATTGTTTTCTACCAACAAAGTAAAAAAGACACATTCCCATCCAAGAGAGCACTCCAGATATCATTCTTAATAAAGTCGCAACTCGAAAAGGATTTTCTAAGCCAACCAACGACAGCAACTTAAAAACAAAAACCACAATGTAGGGCTGAAAGGCTGATCTTAGGCGGTCGTGATACTCCCAAGGGAGTTCGCTTTTTGGAGTAAGGCCTAGTTTAAAGCCCGCAAATTCTAAAATTTGGAAATGCTCATCGATTTGATGAAATCCCGTCGAAAAAAAAGCTCCGATCATCATCAAAGTTAAACTTAGAAGGGCAATTTTTTTTTCGTTCTTATTAAGACTTAAATCCGCTTTTGAGAGCACCGTGTTACCTAAAAGAGTTTGTGTTTGTGGATAGAGCCTATGATAAAATTTCGGGTATGAAAACAATCATTAAATCAACAGTCAACTCGGTTCTGGGAACTGCCGGTTTAGCCGTGGTTCAACAAGAGACCGTAGCCAAAAGCAATCGCAGCCAAATCATGGATTTGGAACTCAATCGATTTTTAGAAAATATCGAAGAAAGTTTAAGAGCAACTTGCTTACCAAAGCTTCCAAAACGAAAAAATCGCCATTCAATTATGGTCGACTGCATCAACTTTTCCTTACAGCCTTTCTTTTTGTTGAACTATTTGAACGAGGTTTTAAATGTGCCAGGAGATTTATGTGAGTTTGGCTGCTCGCATGGTGCTTCCACTGCCCTTTTTGCCAACGAGATCTTAGAAACCGATAAACACATTTGGATTTACGACTCCTTCGAGGGACTTTCAAAGCCAACTACGAAAGATGTTCTTATTGATGATATTGCGAACTTGGGTTCGATTGACAAATACGAAGGCGAAATGGCCCACCCGAAAGAAAGGGTATTGGGTAGACTCTCTAAGGTGGGATTTCCTAAACCTAGAATTCATACGATCCCAGGATTTATCGAAAAAACTGCTAAAACTGGTCCTTTTCCTGACTCGGTCTCTTTTGCTTATATCGATTTTGATTTTTACGAACCCATTAAAATCGGTTTGGAACTTATGAAAGACCGGATTCACTCTAAAGGTGTTATCGTCGTCGATGACTATGGCTATTTTTCAGCAGGTGCAAAAACTGCTGTAGATGAGTTCATTACAGAGCAAAGTGGAAAATTCATTCTGGAACAGATTCCAGCATGGGGCGGTAAGTGTGTCGCTATTCGAAAAAGATAGTGTTATAGCTCGAGGCAAAACAGCTGTTTAAAAAACCGGCGAAAGTTTCTCCATATTTTCAAAGGTTTTTTAAATCGCAGAAAAAAACGTCTAATTTTCCAACAAATATCTTTCACTTAGACATCTGTATCAAAGTTGATCGTATTCACTAAGAATAGATGTCATTTCATACACGTAGACATCTTAGTCTCCTGTTGGGCATCGGGGTTGCAGCTTCTTAGTTCGCGCTTTTTAGGGAAAAAGGACGGACTTATGGAATGCCCCAAATGCAATGGTTTCGGCTGGCTCAGCCGAGTGAAAGTATTGTCTAAAAATTTGATTCTAAGAATTTGCAATCAGTGCAGCAGAACTTGGCCTGACGGAGTGAATCCCCAAGCTCATCCCTCTATTTCGCTTGCAGAGTTTCTCAAAACGAAAAAAATAAAAGAACATGACCTGATTGATATTGCTGAGGAGATTGTAAAAGCTTCTTAATTGTCTTGAGATTTGGTGCTCGCGGCCAGAATCGAACTGGCACGGCCTTGCGACCGAGGGATTTTAAGTCCCTTGCGTCTACCAATTCCGCCACGCGAGCCCAGTAAGAAAATCGACCCGAAGAATGACATCGAACAGGCCTAATGTAAACCCTTTAGGTAAGCCCTTTCTTTGCGTAAGTAAACCCCATAGCAGATCATCGAAAACAAAATGAGAATGGCCGGAAGCCAATAGGCACGCTCAATTCCAGCCCATACTGCAAGTTTACCAACGGTCATGTGACAGACCCCCAAAGTGATATAACCCATCCCCAAGATCCAAAGAGTCAAAACTTTGGATTGCTCATGAAATACGCGACTTACTCGACCCAAAAACAATGGAAAGAAAGGCCCCAATACCCCCGACAAGGAAAAGGCCCACAAGAAACCTAGATGTCCTAGAATCATGAAAACTATGGATGTTAGTAAGCAAATAAAGAGGAGGAAGTTCTCTTGAGCCTCTCCCAAAGAAACAAAACAAAAAGCTCTGGTTAAGGTCATGCATACAAAAAAAGCGCTTAAATAACGGGAGCTTAGGCCAACCGACAGACTTTTGGCTTTTACCATATAAGTTACAAACCACATCGAGTTTAAAACTTCTCCCGTAATATAAAGACAAAAAATAAGAACCACCCACAACTGAAGCCTGTTGAGCTTTAGAGAGGGGCGAGTTCCTTCAGCGATGGGGGAAACACTAGGAATTCGAAATGCAACGTAACTTCCAATCGCACCCAATAAAACAGTGACAGCTGCTAAACATCCGGCCCAACTCAAACCCAGATTGATAAGTCCATTACAAATCAGCGGTGAACAAATACTTGTAAGTCCATAAATCATGTGAAGCCCACACATCATTTTGGAACGAGATTTAAGATCCGTGCCTTGAATAATCAGCAGATTACTAAGCGCACTGTAAGCAGAAATAATAACTCCCAAAAAGACCCCAAACAAAATCAGGGTCTTTAAATCAAAAACCAAACGGCCTACAAAAAGCCCCAATATTCCTAAAAGGCAAAAACTAAAGACCAGTTTTTTCTCAGAAAATCGATGTGAAAGTGGGAGCAGTAAAAATGTAGCAACTACAGCTCCTACATTCCCTGCAATAAAAAAACCGCTCCCTTGAGTGTAAGAGAGGCCAAACTTTTCAGTTAAGATCGGAAGAAGCACTCCCCGACTGTTATCAATGAAAGAGCCTGAGGCCAGAAGCACAAGCCCAGAAAAAATATATTTCCAATTCATACAGGGCGAAGATTCTTTCACAGTCGTTTGATAATGAAAAGTGAAGATGCTAGGATGTTACTATGCGTTTGCTCAATTCCCACCTTTTAATTTCTATTTTGGCTC